>JAALKB010000020.1 GCA_011088265.1 Gammaproteobacteria bacterium | reverse complement strand
ATACATCGTTGTTTAACTGTGGTTGCAAACGTTGTAATTGCTAACGTCGTAGTTGCTAACGCTGATTAGGCCGATGATTTCTTTATTCAATCGGGAAACCAGGATGTTGCTTAGAAAACGATGGGATACATTGCCGCCTTATTTGCAAACAGGGAATCAGGTTGTGGGAAAACACTGGGTACAATGTGCGTTTACCATGGGCCCCTCCTACTGTTCTTTTGGTTGTACTCACTGTTATTTACCGAAGAATGCAAATAGGGTTCCAATGTTATCTCTGGATGACATGAAGCAGCAGATTCGGGTGAACCGGGAAAGAATCGGTGAAGGGGGTGGAATCCAGATTACCGGTGGAGACGTTGTGGAAGCTTATTGGAGGGCAGGGAAAAAGGACGATCTCACTGAATTAATTCGTTACACCGTGTCTTTGGGGCTAGTTCCCATGCTCATAACCCATGGTCAAACCCTGCTCGACAATCCTGAATATTTCATTGAGCTTGTTGAACTGGGCGGTCTAAGAAAAATCAGTTGCCATATTGATATTACTCAGGCTGGGCGACCTGGTTATTCAATTCGAGAACTCAATCGGGAGTCTCAACTCAATCCAGTCAGGAACCGATTAGTTGATCTCGTTATGGAAGTTCGTCGTAAAACCGGATATCTGGTAACAGCAGCCCAAACTGTAACGGTGACTAGTAAAAACATCAGCAGTATGGGAGAGATTCTCCAATGGTTAATAGCGCGCCCGCAAAATATGGAGGTAACCCGAACAATCAGTTTTCAGACCGAGGCCCAGGTTGGGCGAACGCTGAATCAGGTGAACGGCATTTCTCCTGAGCAAGTCTGGTCAGAAATTGAAAACACCATGGGTCATTCACTCCCTAGGGACCATCTGCTGTTTGGTCATCCAGATTGCAGTAGCACTGCGACGATTATTGCCCGAAGTTCAGACGGAAAAGTGCTTCCTCTTTGCGGTGAAGAGCCGGGAATTCGACAGTTTTGGCACCAGTTATTAACAACCTTTAGCGGTATTGGAGCAAGAAGGGAAGGTGTTTTTCAGCGGTTTTTAATTAAGTTATGGCTAATTCTGCGTCGCCCCTCCATTCTGATACACGGAATTCAGTTTATCGCTTCCCTAAGGCGTTATAACGGACTTGATGTTGGGATGATTCGATCCTTGATTAGGGGGGACGCCAAAGGATTTAACATCGTTATGCATAACTTCATGAGTGAAAAACAGGCGTTAAATGACAGTGGTTGTCAAACTGTAAAGGATCGATTAAATGCCTGCTCCTTTAGAGGGGCGATCGAGATAAATGGAAGGTGGGAGGAAGTTCCGATGTGCAAGGTCAACGCCCTGGTGCGCCCACTTATTTATCAGGAGAAAGTGCTGGATAAGAATAGAGCGACGGTCATCAAATTCAAGAGTTAGTAGCAGTTACTTGAGCCCAAAAGAAAGAATAATCACGTATTCATTTGGTGTTTTTGAGTACACTGGTTTGATTCTTCGAACCCCGCTCTGCCAGGGATAATATGCCAGAGCAGGTGATGTACCAGAGTGGGGTAGTATGAATAACTACCCCATTGTAAAAGTCATCGTCGTAGTCTGATGTTTCTGTTCAATAGACTCTTTAACAGGTTGTATTCAATGGCTTCTAGTGCTTTAAGCTCTATCCGTCTGGTTAGCAGCAATCCTGTTTGTTCGAGTCAATGTTGTTGAATAATCATAACGGCTTGCCTCAGGGAATCTCGATGTCGACCTTAAACCCACCTTTTCCATCCAAAGTGAATTTCCCGTCACAAACAGCATAGCTCCACATAGCGCTACGTCGTAGGCCGCCTAATGGATACATATGGACACCAGTAACACCACAGTCAGGGTCATTTTTCTTATAGTCAGCCAGATCGTAAACAAGTTTGTGAGGTGTGTTGACGACAACCAGTTTGGTTATATTCCGAGCCTGTTTAGTGAGGACTTTCATGGAGGCACCAATGCCGCAGGCTTTTGCATGCATCAGCAGGGTTTTGAGCGTTGCAAGACCTGGGATACCGATGTGAATGGGTAGTTCATTGCCTTCGGTCCGCAGCATTTTATCCCAGGCGATAATGGGCTCAGCTTCAAAGGAAAACTGAGTGACCACATGCATTTCAGCGTCAGTTTTTTGTTTAAAGCCATTCTTCCATTTCAATGCTGCCAGGATGGATTCATCGGACATGTCAGGGCTCCCTTCGGGATGTCCGGCAACGGCGATGTGGTTGATACCGTATTTGTCAAATAGGCCAGTATCCAGCAATTGGGTTGAATCGGCATAATCGCCGATGGGTTTGTCTACCGCCCCTGCAATGCATAGTACTCGATCAACTCCCGCTTCACTGACCACTTTATCGATGTTCGATTCGAGGGTAGCCTTGTCGGCAATGCTTCTCGCGGCGAAATGAGGAATAGGGATAAAACCTTCGTTGCGAAGTCGTTTGGCCACAGCAACCGTATCGTTAAAATCAGAACCGGGTAGAAACGTAATATAGACTGAGGTTCCGGGTTTTAGATGTTCGTTAAAATTGGATACTTTTGCAGCGGATCCTGGTGTAGTCTCTGCGGTAAAGCCGGTTAGAAAATCCTGAATATCTTGCTTTTTTGCCATGGGTAAATTTCGTCACCGAGGAGTAATGTTTGCGCAGATTGTGAACGCTAGAAACCCGATTGACTTATCTATACGCGCCTTAGGATTATTCAAAACCCCAATAAGACCTATCTGCTATTCCCAAAGACAGCTACCTCATATCCGAGGGAAAATAGCGTCTACTTTCATAACCGCGAATGCTAAAATGCAAATCCCGTAAAACAGGGCCGGAGGGGATAAGGATTGTGTTCGCTGTTTCAACTTGGGGGTTCTCCCTACAGGTGGCCCTACAGGTGGGGAATAGTCCCATTGAAAGCAGCGACTGCCAGATACATTGCCGATGGCATACTTCCCGTATAGCATCGATCGAACCCTACGGATTTACACTCACGGATTAAATAAAAAGCACAGGAGAAAACACTTGGCCGAAGAAAGTAAAAATCGAGAAAGCAGAGACCGGGAAAGTAGAAATCGGGAAAGCACTATTCGGGAGATCGACACCGTTGATAAAATCATTAGGCAGCGTTGTACCAGCAAGTACCTCGCCGATGAGCCTTTGAATTCGAAGCTTTCCCGCGCAACAATTGAAGAGGTGATCGAGGCGGCGAATTTCGGCCCGGTGCATCTCACCGCGTCAAAAGTACATCGATCTGGCGAAGATGACTCTATTTTGCCTTGGCGATTTTATGTTTTACAAGCTGGGGATTGTCGCAGCCTACGGGATTTGTTGATTAGTCGTGGCGATGGCTCCAAGGTGCCGAATATGCTGGCGGCTGCCAGTGCGCTCATCCAGGTTACCTGGTTGCCGAACCCTTTGGAAACTAATAGTCAAATAGGTGTTGATCCAGGTGTCGGGGCAGATACTGAAACCCACATCGAGGTAGATGGTTCGTCTAATCTTCAGGATAGACTCTACGACGCAACCATTGAAAATATGGAACATATTGCTGCTGCATCGGCTGCAGTGCAAAACATGTTGCTTGCGGCTACTGTCCGAGGTATTCCTACGTATTGGTCTAGTGGTGGAGCGCTAAGAAAAGCTGATGTTTTTTCATGGTTGGAGATTCCACAGCGAGAAATGTTGCTGGGTTCCGTTTTCCTGTTTCCCGAAGATGAAACTGGAGCGAGGGTAGTACCGGGAAAACTAAGAGACAAAAGAGGCGGGACTGAGAATTGGGTAAAATGGGTCGAATTCCTATAGACAATATCTTATGGACGCTATCTTATAGGGAATGGATGTCTTGATTTTGGCTTTGCCCATTCATTAGAATTATCCATTTTTCCCTTTTCTATTGGCTATTTTGTGGTTCCGAGCGGGTCTGCATGGGGTGCCCCGAATATGATTTATAACTGAACATCCAGTTCGTACTCTACTTCTTCATACTCTACTTCTAAAGATATTATGAAATATGATTCTCGATATCCAAGCGTCGCTGATTTAAAACTGCGAGCGAAAAAGCAAATTCCAAACTTTGCTTATGATTATGTCGATGGTGGAATTGATGAGGAACTTGGGAAAAAAAGAAATCGCGATGGATTTGATGAAATAATTATAACACCTCGTTATTTGACGGATGTTACATACACGAATATTGAGTCCGAGTTGTTTGACCGGAAATATAGTTTTGCTCTCGGGGTTCCACCTATAGGGTTAGGGAATATGATGTGGCCCGGCGCTGAGCTAACCCTGGCGCAGGCGGCACAAAGCGCTAATATTCCTTATGTGCTTAGCACTTTCAGTACTACGTTGCTGGAAGAGATTGCTGACCAATCAGGAGATGTTTGCTGGTTTCAGCTATATGTCCCCAAAAAACAGTCAGTCATGAAAGAGATCATTGAGCGAGTAAAGAAGGCGGGTTTCAATGCCCTGGTAGTGACTTTGGATATACCCGTTGGCGCCAAGCGTAATCGGGAGATAAAGAATGGACTACAGTTACCCTTCAGGTTTACTCCGAATATTATCTGGCAATCCATGATTCATCCCCAATGGGCGTTGAAAACCTTGATGCACGGCGCTCCGGATTTCGTCAATGTTTTACCTTATAAAGAAGGACCCGATCAGAGGCTGTCCGAATTTATTTCTAATTTCTCCATGGCAGGAGTTACCCTGGAGCGACTTAGAGAAATCAGGTCGCTTTGGGATGGTCCGTTGATTCTTAAGGGGATTCAATACGGGCAAAATATGTTGGATGCTATAAATCTTGGGGTGGACGGGTTCATTGTCTCTAATCATGGTGGACGCCAATTGGAAGCAGCCCCTTCGTCAATGCAAACGTTAAAAGAATTACCAGATGAAATTCACCAAAAAGCCACGATCATGATTGATAGTGGGGTTCGCACTGGTATGGACGTGGTGAGGGCGAAGGCTATGGGAGCGGATTTTTCTTTTTCCGGACGATCTTTCTTTTATGGAATGGGGGCTATGGGGAAAAAAGGAGCTAACCAGGTAATTGAAATCTATCGCGATGAAATTACCCGAACCCTGCAACAAATCGGTTGCAATGAGTTTAAACAGTTGGATCGTAGCTGGGTCTCTAATCCCTCTTTCTAAGCCCGCTTTCTAAATCCTCTTATCGGCCTGGGAGCCGTAACAAATATGATAAACACTAAAGTTGGGTAGAGCGATGGGACTGGGGAAAATTCGGGTTATCGCTTTTGACGTCTTTGGCACCGTGGTGGATTGGCATGGGTCAATCACCCGGGAGATTCAGTCATTGGGTTTGCCGGTTGAACCCGGTGAGTTTGCAAGTAGTTGGCGAAGTGGTTATCAGCCAGCGATGGCGAGAGTTAGTTCCGGGGAGTTGGGATGGACATTGATCGATGATCTTCACCGCATGATTCTCGACGATGTGCTAGCCCAGTTTTCCATTTTCAATCTTGATGAAGATCAAAAACAACATTTGAATAAGGTCTGGCACCGACTTAAGCCCTGGGACGATTCAGTGGAAGGACTAAAGCTTATGAAGGAACGCCATACGATCTGTACCCTGTCTAACGGCAATCTCGGACTTCTGTCAAATATGGCTAAAAACGCAGGCCTTCCCTGGGACTGCATTCTATCCGCTGAGGTGTTTAGGAAATACAAACCTGATCCGGATGTCTACCTTGGCGTCTGTCAGGTCTTTGATGTAAATTCGGAGGAAACCATGTTGGTTGCTGCTCACCAAAGTGACCTGGATGCAGCAAGAGCCTGTGGATTACAAACCGCCTACGTTGAGCGCCGGGATGAATTTGGTAAGAATTCACCTAAAGATGTTTCTTCGAATAATAATAATACTTTCCACGCCAGGGACTTTATTGATCTCGCTAACCAGCTAGATCAGCTCTAAGCAAATCATCAAATTATATTTAAAAAACGATTTTTCCAATATGTTTTCCACAACTTCGCCCCTTAGCACTTGCTCTATGTACTTGCCTTATGCATAAAGGCTTTTGTTTTTTTTCAACCCTGCTGATGGGGCTAATTTTGATGCTTAATGCGGGTGTGGCAAGGGGAGATTGTGTGATTCTTTTGCATGGCCTGGCTCGGACCAGTAACTCCATGAACGCTATTGAAAATGAATTGATTCAGCAAGGGTACTATGTTGCTAATATTGGGTATCCGTCGATTCTTGGTTCCATTGAGGAACTTGCGGAAGATGCCATCCCAAGAGGGATACAGCAATGTCAGGGGTTGGGCAAAATCAATTTTGTTAGCCACTCCATGGGAGGCATTCTAATACGTCAGTATCTGAGCCTTCATAGGATAAGAAAGCTGGATCGTGTCGTTATGCTCGCGCCTCCTAATCAGGGTAGTGAAATCGTTGATGCATTGGCCGGGTTTCCAGGCGTTGAATGGGTAAATCTGGAATCTGGCAAGCAATTGGGCACAGGCCCTGACAGCCTGCCTGGAAGACTGGGACGTGTGAATTTTGATCTGGGTATTATTGCTGGCACTAGAACTACCAACCCTTTGACATCGAAACTATTACCTGATCCCGATGACGGAAAGGTGTCTGTGGCGAGTACCCGGGTTGAAGGGATGAATGACCATCTTGTGTTACCCGTATCCCATTCCTTTATGATGAGGAATCATCAGGTATTGAAGCAGATTACTTATTATCTCAAACACGGAAAATTCAGTCGTTAATCAGGATACGAATCAGCGATTTAAATCGCTAGTAATCCAGTCGATAATGGGTTGCCGTCGGTATCAAATGGTCAAAAGAAAAGAAACACAAAAAGGAAAAAGATTTGTCTAAATTGGATACCTGGGTTGTAACTCAATGAGCCCCCCCCCCCGTGAGAACCCTCCAGTGAACCCCCTTTTAATGCGAATGTCCTCCTAAGTGGAAATTCTTTCAATCCTGTTCCCGGTTTTTTCCGTGGTATTCGTTGGCTATTGTTATGCCAGGCGATTTAAACCGAACATGGACTCAGTAAATGGGCTAATGCTACAGGTGTTCGTACCTGCATTGGTTTTTGATGTCATGTCATCGAAAGACTTCGCTATCCTGTCATATCAATGGCTGATGCTATCGGGAGTTCTTGTGGTTCTGGGTTCTGGCATTGTGGCCTTTCCATTTGGTCGTTGGTTTGGTTTTCCAATGAGAGCGTATATGCCAGCCATGATGTTCAACAATTGCGGAAACCTTGGACTGCCACTAGCAGTTCTGGCATTCGGTGATGGAGCGCTTGAAGCAGCAGTCGTGTTATTTTTGGCCAGTAACCTGCTGCACTTCACCCTTGGTGTTTTTATGTTCGGTGGGATCGTTTCATGGAAAGGGCTGCTTATGTCGCCGGTCAATATCGCAACTTTTCTTGGGCTGGTTGTGAACTTTGGTGGACTACAGGTACCAGATATTGTGTTGACTCCCATTTCAATGATGGGACAGATTGTAATTCCCCTCATGCTTTTCTCCCTTGGTGTGCGCATGATTAGTGTGGAGATGCAGCATTGGAGAATTGGACTTTTCGGCGCAATTATTTGTCCACTATCAGGTATTATCCCAGCCTTGGTGGCAGGTTATCTTTTGCCCCTGGATGATTATCAGTTTAATCTTCTATTATTGTTTTCAGCTTTGCCTCCTGCGGTATTGAATTTTTTGCTCTCGGAGCGATATAACCAGAGGCCTGAGTTGGTGGCATCGATGGTATTAATGGGCAATGCGTTATCAGTTTTTGTGTTAACGGCAGTGCTTTGGTGGCGTTTGCAAGGCTGAGCTTGTAAGACTGGCTGTCCCAAGCCCCGTTAATTCGACTCCCTAAATTATCCATGGGTTCCAACTATTGGCCAATGCGTATAAAAGCCAGTTTGCATAACAGCCAGTGCGTATAAAAACACAATGTGTATAAACAGCGGTGATGAATCGTTAAAATGAGTGATTCCAAAATCTTACACAGATTTTTACAACCTTTAAAAATTAGGAGAAATTAAATTATGTCTATTCAAGTTGGTGATCAAATTCCAAACGTAGTACTTTCTACCATGACGGCAGATGGTCCAAAGGATGTTTCCACGGATGAAATTTTTGCGGGTAAAAAAGTTGTCCTGTTCGCATTGCCAGGCGCGTTCACACCTACCTGTTCTGCTGCTCATGTACCGGGTTACGTGGTGCATCATGATGGGATTAAAGCTAAGGGGGTTGACACTATCGCCTGCTTGTCGGTGAATGATGCCTTTGTAATGGGGGCATGGGGTGAGGCTCAGAATGTGGAAAACAATATCATGATGTTAGGAGACGGCAGCGCAACTTTTACTCAAGCTGTTGGTCTTGAGCTTGATTTGACCGAACGAAACTTTGGTGTTCGTTCCCAGCGATACGCCATGGTGGTAGAGGATGGCGTTGTGAGTCACCTGAACGTAGAGGAAGGTGGTGCTTTTGAAGTCAGTAATGCGGAAACCATCCTCGGATTATTATAACCTGACTCCAGCTGTATTCAGAGTATCTGTGATTTCAGACAGTTGTGGTTTCATTTGTCTATCATGAGTATTAAGCGTGAGTATTGGGCGTGGACATTGGGCTGTTTTGCTGCTGTATATTAATCGTGGCCAGTTCAATGTCCCTGTTTCCGTATCCAATGCATGAATACGAATTAACCGGGTGAAAATTGATCAGGTACAAACTATCCATGCATAAATTCATCACACATAAACTCATTGGCCACGGATTGCGCTGGCCTCAGGGTGATTGTGTCGACCACAGGATCAGAATGGTTTCTGGTTTCAATTCTATTTCCCTGTTCTATTTTCCAGTTTACTGAGTAGAGTCAAATGGGTAAAAATTTGATTTTGAGCATTGAATCTGAATCTTACGATCTATTTCCTGACAGCAATTTTGGAGGCTGAAAGTGTTTAAGCGAATTCTTTATTTTATTCTAACTAACCTGGCAATTATTTTCGTTTTAAATATCACAATGCGCCTACTGGGTTTCGATCTCTATCTAGCCAGCACCGGGCAGGACCCAATAGGATTGTTATTCTATGCTGGAATAATTGGTATGGCGGGTTCTTTCATTTCCCTGGCAATGTCCAAATCCATGGCGAAACGGTTTTCTGGTGCCAGAGTGATTGAAACCCCCCAAACATCCCAGGAATCATGGTTGGTTTCCACGGTTAAAAAACAGGCGGATATGGCTGGTATCGGAATGCCTGAGGTGGCTATTTTTGACACTCCTCAGGTTAATGCCTTTGCGACGGGGATGCGCCGAAATAGTGCATTGGTTGCAGTGAGTAGTGGTCTTCTGGATCAAATGACTCAGGATGAGGCTGAGGCGGTTATGGCTCATGAGATCAGCCACGTTGCGAACGGAGATATGATCACCCTGGCGTTAATTCAGGGTGTTGTGAATACTTTTGTCATTTTTCTTTCCCGGGTTATCGGCCAGTTTGTCGATAAGGCGATTTTCAAGAATGAAAGGGGACACGGTATTGGTTTTTGGGTCACCACCATCGTCGCAGAGTTGGTACTTGGGATACTGGCTTCTACCATCGTCATGTATTTTAGCCGGCAACGAGAATTTCGAGCTGATGCCGGGGGGGCAAAATTGGCGGGGAAAGAAAAAATGATTGCCGCTTTGGAGCGTCTCCAAGCTCAACATGAACCTTCAATATTACCTGATCAGCTAGCCGCATTTGGCATTTCTGGGGGAAGGGGCGCTGGGCTAAAAAAACTGTTTATGTCTCATCCTCCCCTTGCAGAACGAATTGAAGCACTTCGACATGGGTAAGGATTGGGAATATTAGTCTGATACAAAGATAAAGGCGAATCCCCTGGTTTTAATAAATTCGATGGTCATTCCTTGATCATTCCTTGTTACTTATGCGTAACAGAAAGCGGTCCATCCATTGATCGGGTAACAGGCGTTTCAATTGAAACATGACTTTGGTAGGCACCGTAACGGGGTAGCGGATTTTTGGCTTCGGATTATTTAATGCATGTAACACAACTTCCAGTACTGCTTCAGGGCCCAGTGTGAATCTACTGGGCCTTTGCTGGTTTAGCCTGGATTCAAGACGCTCATAGGTTTGTTTAAATGGACTCCGATCACGGATGACATTTTGCTCATAGTATAAAAGTGCATTTTTTCTGAAGTCGCTGGTAATTGGGCCAGGTTCAATGAGGCAACATTTTATGTTGGTGTCAGCTAGCTCCAGCCGCATGGTGTCAGTAAGCGCCTCTAGTGCTGATTTACTGGCGTTATAAGCTCCCCTGAATTTTAGGCAGATCACCCCCAGTATTGAACTGATCTGAATAATTCTTCCCTGGTTCTGCTCCCGCATTGCCGGAAGTACAAGGTTCGTCAATTCCTGGGCTCCAAATACATTGGTTTCAAACTGTTCCCTTAAGGTACTTCGGCTAAGATCTTCCACGGCGCCGGGTTGGCCGTAGCCTGCATTGTTGATCAAACCATATAGCTTTCCGTTGCAAAGAGAGAGCGCCTTTTCCACTCCCCTGACAATACTGCCACTGTCCCGGACATCAAGCAGAATTGCATCTAACCCTGAATCGGACAGGGTTGATACGTCCTCTTGTGATCGGCAACTCGCGATAACGTGAAACCCGCTATCCCTCAGACCCTCTGCAAGGCATCTACCGATTCCCGTGGAGCATCCAGTAATGAGGATGGATTTCTTTTTATTTACATTCAATGGTTTGACCTCGTGTCAGTGTGCCCCAGACGAATGAGCGATAGCTAATTACTATGGCGATAGTTGAAACAATCAATTAGATTAATCATATCGATTGCACTAGAATTCGGCAATGTCTTTCACAGGACATGCTTTTTAGTACTAAAAACTTTTAACCTGGAGTTAATTATAATGAGTTTAAAAGATTCAAAAACAGAACAAAACCTGAAAGACGCTTTTGCCGGTGAATCTCAGGCTAATCGTCGATATCTTTACTTTGCAGCAAAGGCTGATATTGAAGGCTACAATGATGTTGCAGCAGTGTTCCGTTCTACTGCGGAAGGTGAAACTGGTCACGCACACGGTCATCTAGAATATCTTGAAGAATGCGGTGATCCAGCGACCGGCCTACCAATCGGAGGTACCTCTGACAATCTAAAAGCAGCAGTTGCCGGAGAAACCCATGAGTATACCGATATGTATCCTGGTATGGCAAAAACTGCTCGTGAAGAAGGTTTCGATGAGATTGCGGATTGGTTTGAAACTCTGGGAAAAGCCGAGCGATCTCACGCTAACCGCTTCCAAAAAGCGTTGGATGAGTTATAACAGACTTATCCAGAATGTTGTCAGGCAGTGAACTGCTAAAAGTTAAGAAGCACCGGGGCCAATCGCTATGATGGCCCTGGTACACCGGGAAACCGGTTCCCGGTGTACCGCTTCTTTACTGGTTCATTGCCGTCGCAAAAAACGCTACTGAACTCCTGAAAATCAACCTGGGAACCAGGTATCCGAAAACTTAAGCCTCTGTCTGGTTTTTACTATGTCCTCAACCAACGATATTACGAATCAATCAGGTTTCACTGGAGCATCAGGTGCCACAGGGGCCAGTATTGCCCGGGAAGGTAGTCTGGAAGCGCCCACAAGACATCCCATTGATTGGCAGAATCCCGAGTTCTATGACGAGAATCGGCTATTTGCGGAACTGGAACGGGTTTATGACCTTTGTCATGGTTGTCGGCGATGCGTTAGTTTGTGTAATGCTTTTCCGACACTATTTGATTTAGTCGATGAATCTTCCACCATGGAGGTGGATGGCGTCGATAAAAAGGACTATTGGAATGTGATAGATCACTGCTACCTTTGCGATTTATGCTATCAGACGAAATGCCCTTACATCCCTCCTCATGAATGGAACATTGATTTCCCACATCTAATGCTTAGGGCGAAAGCGGTGAAATATAAGAATGGAGGCGTCACTGCCAGTGAAAAAATACTTTCATCCACCGATGCGGTGGGTAAGTTGGCAGGTATTCCGGTAGTGGTTCATGCTGTCAATGCAGCCAATAAAAATAAAACCATTCGTAAATTGCTGGATAAGGCGCTGGGAGTTCATCCTGACGCAGGAATTCCCGGGTATCACAGTGATACACTGCGAAAACGATTTAAAGGCGATGGACACCAGGATTCGGATGTTCAGTCGGCCAAGGTAAAACCCACGGATCGAACACAGGGTCAGGTTGCGATTTTCGCTACCTGTTTTGGCAATTATAATGAACCAGATCTTGGTGAAGACCTGGTTAGGGTGTTACGGCACAATGGAATATCGGTAAGGCTGGTTGACCAGGAGCAATGCTGTGGTATGCCCAAGCTGGAGCTGGGGGATTTGGAATCCGTAGCCAAAGCAAAAGAAGCTAATATTCCCCATCTGGCGAAACTTGTTGATGAGGGCTGGGATATTATGGCTCCCGTTCCCTCCTGTGTTCTGATGTTTAGACAGGAGTTGCCTTTGATGTTTCCCGATGATGACGATGTTCAAAAAGTCGGTAATGCGATTTTCGATCCTTTTGAGTATCTTATGCTCCGACACAAGGCTGGGTTGCTGAATACATCCTTCCTGGAGTCTTTGGGGACAGTGTCCTACCACGTTGCGTGCCATCAGCGTGTGCAAAAAATTGGAGCAAAGACCCGGGATGTCTTGCAGTTGGTGCCGGACACCGACGTAAAGATGATCGAACGCTGCTCCGGCCATGATGGAACTTATGGAGTAAAAACCAGATATTACGATACGGCAATGAAGATCGTGAAACCCGTGGTTAGTCGGGTAAAGCAGGCTGATGCAGATCATTATGGTAGCGACTGCCCCATGGCGGGCCGATTTATTGAGCATGCGATGGGAGATGGCTCCACCACAGAACACCCTATTTCGTTGATCAGAAAAGCCTATGGAATACAGTAGGCAAAAACAGTTAATCCCTATTCTATAATTTCGAACAAGTGGTAAGAAAATGACCCAACTATCCCGATCAGATCTACTTAGCCTGGAACGATATTCCGAACAAAGGGCAGAATATCGAGCCCAGGTAATGTCTCACAAAAAAAATCGGCGCGTGGCGTTAGGCCCAAATGCGACGTTGTATTTTGAAGACCGACTGACCATGCAGTATCAAATCCAGGAAATTCTGAGGATTGAAAAAGTGTTCGAGGCGTCGGCCATTGAAGAGGAGTTGGAGGCATATAATCCACTTATTCCAGACGGCAGTAATTGGAAGGCGACCTTCATGATTGAGTTTCCCGATGAGTCTGAACGCAAAGCCGCATTGGCGAAGATGATTGGTATTGAAAGAACACTATGGGTTGCGGTGGGCGAACATGAGAAGGTACATCCCATTGCCAATGAAGATCTTCAGAGGGAAACTGAAGAGAAAACATCGGCGGTGCACTTTTTACGCTTTGAACTTACTGCGGGGATGATTGAATCCTTGAAATCTGGTGAGAGCATTCAAATGGGTGTGGACCATGAAAACTATCATCACACCACAGGGGTGCTGGCAGAGAATATTCGGGAGTCTCTTGCCGCTGATCTACAGATGCATCATTAAAATAGGATATCCATCACGATCTTAATTGGTGGGTTTAGCATCAATGGGCCTTGAACTTATGGGTTTCATGCTAATGGGATTTATCTAGTGGGATTTATGTTCAGGCCTCTCCTTTTTTCAGCCCCCGATCTTTTAGTTTTGGGTAGCTGGAAAGCTGGTTTCAAACCATGGTCTCAGGAATTGGGTCTACCGGAGGCGGTTTTCTCTGAGTTCGACCATCGTGTCATCCCTATCTTGCGATGACTTTAAGTGAATTAAAATACATTGTTGCGGTGGCTCGAGAACGGCATTTTGGTCGAGCTGCCAGGGCTTGTTACGTCAGTCAGCCCACTCTTAGTGTGGCGGTAAAAAAGCTGGAGGAAGAGTTGGGTGCGACCTTGTTTGAACGTGGCCCAACGGAAGTCGTACTCACCCCAGTAGGTAAGCTGGTGGTTGGTCAGGCTCAACAGGTATTGGAATCGGCGGAACGGGTCAGGAAAATTGCCGCTGGCGGTGGCGATGCATTGGTAGACCCGTTGCGCGTTGGTATCATTTATACCATTGGCCCCTATCTTCTGCCTCACCTGATTCCAGGTCTGCAGGACCAGGTGCCTGACATGCCGATCATTGTTGAGGAAGGATTTACCGTTGACCTCTCTGCGCGTTTGAAGCAGGGAAGTCTGGACGCTATTATTCTGGCAAAGCCATTTTCAGAGTCAGGAGTGCAAATTCGAACACTCTATAAAGAACCTTTTGTCACCGTGGTGCCTATATCTCATCCATGGGCCAGTAGGGATTCTATCCATACAGATGAATTATCGGAAGAAACCGTTCTTCTCCTTGGTAAAGGTCACTGTTTTCGTGATCAGGTTCTTACTGCATGTCCTTCATGTCTTCATCCTGGTAGTCAGGACGACTTACAGAGAACCCTGGAAAGTGGCTCCATTGAGACCATTCGACATATGGTTGCTAGCGGGGTGGGTGTCACTGTTTTACCGTGTAGTGCTGCCGGTGCAGAGGAGTATTCCCGTCGGCTTCTTTCCATTAAACGATTTTCAAACAAGCAACCCTATAGGGAGGTCATTCTGGCGTGGCGTAAAGGTTACCCGCGGGAGCAGGCGATTTCAGCGCTGTCCAGGGCTGTTCTCGGATGTCCGATGAGTTGTGTCACCATGAGCGAATAGCTACGTATTGTGGTGGCCATTTTGTTGGGCTATTGCGTTTCTGGTTTGAGGTTGGTGCTATCCAGCATTGTTGTTAGCCTATTGTCGTTGCTCCATTCTCGTTAGTGCATTGTTCTGCTTTATCGTCCTTAATACTGATGGGTATCTGATAATTTGTATCTGATAGCGTCGGTAGCCTTAATCATTACGATTTGTTAATTCGCCATTTTTATCTAATCCAGCTACGCTTTGGCGGCGCAAAAGTATAGCTTGGTTACAATTTATGAATCGGCAGGAAAAGTGGTAGACACAGTAATAGATAAAAGTTCAGATAGTCCAATAGATCCGGCTAAAAGCAGAAAAACAAAGGTAGCCGTCATTGGGGTAGGGTATCTCGGAAAAATACACGCCAGAATCTATCACGCCATGGGTAACGTTGATCTGGTAGCAGTCGTTGACACAGATATTCAGGCGGTTGAATCAGTTTGCGAGCAATTTGGGTGTCAGGGAATGACACGTATCGAAGATTTGCCACGGGATATTGAAGCCGTGAGTATCGTGGTTCCCACCAGTTTACATCTGCCAGTGTCAGAGTATTTTCTTCAGCGTAAAGTCCATACCATGCTGGAAAAGCCCATTGCGCCTTCGGTAGTTGAAAGTCAGAAAATTGTGGATGCTGCGGAGGAAAGCAGGGCCATTTTGCAAATAGGACACCTTGAGCGTTTTAATGCTGGTGTGATGAAACTGGCAGAGCTCGCTGATGATCCACGTTTTATCGAAGTTCACCGCCTTGGAACCTTCGTCGAAAGGGCTACGGACGTGGATGTAGTAACAGATTTGATGATCCATGATATCGATATCGTGCTGTCTCTTGTAGATTCTCCGCTATGTCATGTTTCGGCTACCGGCACCAGCGTGGTTACCGACCATGTTGATATTGCGAACGCCCGTTTGGAGTTTGAAAATGGTGCAGTGGCCAATGTTACAGCTAGTCGGGTATCCCGAAACCAGTTTAGGCGAATTCGGGTATTCTCCAGGCAGCACTATCTTGGGCTTAACTTCGCGGACCAACAACTAGAAGAAGTACTGCCAGGAGAGATCAAGCCGGGAAGTCGTTTTCCAGAATTGATCAATCGTAAAATTGACGTCAAACCGCAGTTGCCCCTAAATGCTGAACTTGATCATTTTATTCAGTGTGTGCAGACGAATGCTCCGCCTTTGGTTACTGGTCATCATGGACTGGTTGCGGTTAAGGTGGCGGAAATAGTTCGACAGAAAATTGCCGATTCAATGTGACGTTGGCACAGATTTCCATTAATGCATGTTGGAAAATACTGAAAATACGATGGTCTTACGTTTATACTGCCTTTATTTGTATAGAGGCTCCCTAATTGCATACACAAATTGACAAATTGCATACACACAGGCAGTTTCCAGAGAATCTTTGTTTGCCCGATTAAAAATCTCATTCTTAACCCTCTCGAATATCACTTTTTTCCATTGAACCATGACCAGGGAACTCTTTAGAGAAGACAGTTATCTCAAGTGTTGCGAAGCCATAGTAACCGCGGTTGAAGACGGTGCTTTTTGTGTCGATCAAACGGTGTTTTACCCGCTCGGAGGAGGGCAGCCCGGAGACACCGGGACTCTACACAGGTCGAACGGAGATACCCTGAGTATTATCGATTGTTATCGGCATCGTGAAAGTAATAACCACCTGCATCTGTGCGAAGAAGGCGTAATATTGCCGGAAGTCGGTGAGACAGTGACATTGAAGTTGAATTGGGAACGAAGGCACCGGCTAATGCGAATGCACAGTTGTATGCACATGCTATGTGTTGCTGTTCCGGCACCGGTTACGGGTGGGTCCATTCGGGACGGTAGTGGCAGACTGGATTTTGATTTGCCGAGTCCGCCAGACAAGGAAGTGATTCAAGCGACGCTAAATCGCCTTGTTATTGAAGACCATCCCATGAGTTTGATGTGGATCACCGATGAAGAAATGGCTGCCCAACAGGAATTGGTGAGGACTATGTCCGTTACTCCACCGATGGGAACCGGGCGAGTCAGACTGGTCAAATTTGGCGATACTGATCTTCAACCTTGCGGTGGTACCCATGTCTCATCAACCGCAGAAATCGGACCGGTTCGGGTATTGAGTATCAAAAAGAAGGGTAAACAAAATCGTCGTATCACGGTGGAATTCGCCTAGTTTTGACTGTGCTGGTAAACTGTATTGGGTCGCTCAGACTCACACTGACTTCGTTGCCACCTGATACACTTTGGGTGACTTGATGTTTGATCTGGTTAGACTGTTGTTGGCCATTTCACGATAGTGGAAATAATGAAACACGAAGAACTAATAACTAATCTGCCCTGTTGGCGAGGCAGACCGAACGTAATGACCTTGAGTGGTGGAATGACCAATGAGAATTTCGTGGTCACTGACCAACAGGGAAAATACGTCGTACGAGTTGGTGACGATTCCCCGGAACATCTGATTATGCGCTCCAATGAACTTGCGGCTAGCAAGGCTGCTAATGCCATTGGTGTCTCTCCCGAAGTGATTTACTCTGAACCAGGAATTCTGGTAATCCGCTTTATTGATGGCAAGGTATGTGATGAACAGACTGTGCGAAACATGGACATGCTACCTCGTATTGTGAACTTAATGGCAGGTTTTCATCGACAAATGCCGAAACATTTTGCTAGCTTCCCGGTTATGTTCTGGGTTTTTCAGGTGATTCGTCATTACCGCAATATCTTGACCATATACGAAAGCCACCATCTTCCAATTGTTGATGATCTCGTCTCCATTTCGAACGCTCTGGAGAAAGCGGTGGGGCCAGTGGAACTGGTGTTCGGTCATAATGACCTGCTAGCAGCCAATTTCATTGATGATGGGCAGAAACTCTGGTTAATCGATTTTGATTATGCTGGATTTAATAGCCCGCTTTTCGATCTCTCCAATCTTGCCTCTAATAATGAGTTGTCGGTTGAGCAGGAGCGCTGGATGTTGGAAACCTATTATGATGAACCTTTGGAAGACGCCGTGTGGCGAAGCTATAATGCGATGAAGTGTGCTTCGTTATTGCGAGAAACCGTGTGGTCCATGGTATCGGAGAGTGTTTCTTCTCTTGATTTTGATTTTCAGGAATATACGCGTAGCAATATGGCGCGTTTCGAACGAGTCTATGCGGAATTCAGAACTGGGTTTTAGACACCATGAATGATGATTTTCCAACCCAGGCTGATGTCGTCGTCATTGGTGGAGGAATTATCGGCTGCTCTACCGCCTATCACCTGGCAAAAAACCACAAATTAGATGTTGTTCTGCTTGAAAGAGGCCAGCTAACTTGTGGAACGACTTTCCACGCCGCTGGTCTGGTCGGGCAACTACGTTCAAGTGCTTCCATCACCCAGCTGTTGAAATATAGTGTTGGGCTTTATGACAATCTGGAAAATGAAACGGGGTTAGCTTCAGGATGGAAACGCAATGGCGGATTGCGACTGGCAAATAACCAGGACAGATGGACTGAGATCAAACGGCAAACCACCACAGCGCGCTCATTTGGTTTGGAAATGGAACTACTAACGCCCTCCGAAGCGGCCCAGATCTGTCCTTTGATGGATGGTTCTGATTTGGTTGGGGCCGCCTTTATGCCTGCCGATGGTCAGGCGAATCCTTCTGATATTACTCATTCTCTGTCTAAGGGAGCCCAACTGTATGGTGCAAGGATCATTGAGAACGTGAGTGTTCTCGATGTTGTCATTGAAAATGGTGCGGTGGTGGCAGTGAATACGGATCGGGAGCGAATCCACTGCGAAAAGATTGTGAACTGCGCAGGCCAATGGAGTAAGCAGCTTGGGCAAAAAAATGACGTATGCATTCCATTGCAATCCATGCAACATCAATACATGGTAACAGAGCCGATGTCAGGTGTGACCTCTGATCTACCTACCTTGAGGGACCCCGATCGATTAATCTATTTCAAAGAAGAAGTAGGTGGATTGGTGATGGGAGGGTACGAGCCAAATCCTAAACCTTGGAATCGGAAACCCATTCCAGAGGATTTTTCTTTCTCATTACTGGACCCGGATTGGGATCACTTCGAACTGCTGATGGAACAGGCGTTGATCCGGGTCCCAGGGCTCAGGGATGTCGGGGTCAAAACCCTGGTAAATGGCCCAGAGTCATTCACCATCGACGGAAATTTTATTCTCGGTGAAGCCCCTGGTCTTAGAAATTATTTCGTCGGCAGCGGTTTTAATGCATTTGGAATCGCCTCTGCGGGAGGAGCAGGAATGGCGCTGGCGAGTTGGGTTGCCGTCGGAGAACAGCCAATGGACCTCTGGTCAGTGGATATTAAGCGCTTTTCGGAGATTCATCGGGATGAAGATTGGGTAAAAATTCGTACCATCGAAGCCTGTTCAAAACACTATACGATGGCATGGCCGAATGAGGAATACCAGAGTGCCAGGCCACTTTTAAAATCACCTCTCTATCACCGAATGCCGGAAAATGGCGCGTGTTTCGGTAGTAAACTTGGCTGGGAACGGCCGAACTGGTTTGCTCCACAGGGATGTTCGGCTAAGGATGTGTACTCATTTGATCGCCCAAACTGGTTTTTAGCAGTGGGTAAAGAGCACATGGCCTGTCGCAATTATGCTGCTTTATTTGATCAAAGCTCATTCTCCAAATTCGAAGTCCGGGGTAAAGATGCCTGTGAAGCATTAAGCTGGATTTGTTCGAACGACGTAGATAAATCGGTAGGGAAACTGATTTATACCCAAATGCTTAACTCCCGGGGTGGGATTGAGGGAGATATTACTCTCACCCGCATTGCCCAAGATGCATACTATGTCGTTACCGGAACTGGTTTCCGCACTCATGATGCAGACTGGATCATCAAGAATATTCCACCACACTGCGACGCGGTACTTAAAGATGTTACCGAGCAGTGGGCGACGTTATCTCTTATGGGGCCCAATTCGAGAAATATTCTTGAGCAGGTTAGTAGTGAAAATTTCTCGAATCAATGGTTTCCATTCGCAAGTGTCAGGGAGATTACCATTGCAGAGCAAACAGTACGCGCTATTAGAATTACCTATGTGGGTGAGCTTGGATGGGAATTACACATGCCCGTGGATGTGGCTCCCGTGGTTTATGATGCTCTCTGGCGAGTCGGGCAGTCTAGTGGCATGGTGAATGGTGGGTATCGCGCGATCGAATCGCTGCGCCTGGAAAAAGGTTATCGCTCGTGGAGCGCAGATATTACGCCATCCGACAATCCCATTCAGGCTGGCTTATTGTGGGCTGTAAAGTTGAATACAAATGTTCCCTTTAATGGCCGCGAAGCACTTGAAGATCAGCTAGGAAAACCGCTGACCAGGAAGCTGTGCTGCTTTACCCTGGATAACCCGGATATCGTATTAAATGGACGGGAGACTATTTTACGAAATGGCCTTTCAGTTGGTTATGTCTCTTCAGCAGGTTGGGGTTATTCCGTTAACAGGAATATCGCCTATGGATATGTCAGGCATGAAGCAGGAACGACAGAAAAATTTTTGAGAGACGGTGAATATGCTTTGGAAGTGGCTGGTAAAGTTGTGTCCTGCCAGCTTGAACTGGGCGTGCTTTTTGATCCGAAAATGGAGAAAATAAAGGTGGATTCAATTTAGAAAACTTAACTGAAACATCTCAACTGAAATATCCATGTAAGTGTCCTCAGTTTTCGCTATCTGGTGACTTCTGTGGTGATGAATCTTCGGAAGCTGAGATAGATACATCAGAGTGGTACCTGGTCTCCAGGTCAAGCAATTGTTCTGGTGTGTTGATGTTAATGAACATTTCTGGGGAATCATCAAAATCAACGATGGAGAAATCATGCTGATGGTACCAGCGGTCAATTTTTCGCTCTCCAGTTTGCAAAAAAGCACCAAGGCTTGATTTGAGACTCCGATGGATGAGGGCATAGACCGGTTGTAACCGGCCATCGAATGAGGCGACGGCCAATTGAGTCTTATTCTGTTCCACGGCCTCATACATTTTTGATACATAGTGCTCATCAACGAAGGGGCCGTCACAAGGCACAGTGATGAGCCAATTGGTCTGGAGTTTCCCCAAGGCGGTATACATTCCGGAAAGTGGGCCCTGGTAGTTTGTAAGTTCATCGGAAAAAACATCAAAACCCAGGGGCGTGTAATACTGAATGTTTCGATTGGCATTGATCATGACACGATGGCATTGTACTTCGAGGGCCCTACTAATGCGGTTTACCATGGGCAGACCCTGAAACTTCATCAGCCCTTTATCCTGACCATTCATACGCCTTGCCATCCCACCAGCTAATATTACTGCGCTGATCTGCTCCAAAGTCATTCTCTGACTGGGTTTTGGCGATGAATTTGAGCAGGTGAATTCGGTTTCTTTCATCCTATCCTGTGTTCCTCATGCCTGCGGCAATACCATTAATAGCCACCAATAAAGCATCCTGTACCACCTCATCCTGTTGATGACGAACCCGCGATAACAACTCTATCTGCAAAATGTTAAGTGGCATCACATAGGTGTTTCGGACATCAACAGATTGTCGAACCACCGGTTCATTTTCTAGCGGGATGGTGTGTTCAGTCACACCAAGAACGAGATCAACGGTTTGCTTGTATCTATGTCTTAGGGTGTCTCCGAAGTTCTGCAATGATGCTGGCACCAGTCGACTATCATAGATCGATGAAATTCGCGGGTTTCCTTTGGAAAACACCATTTCCACTGAACTCATGGTTGCAGTGAAAAACGGCCAGTTTTTTTGCATTTCAATAAGTAGTTCTTTTTCGCCATTATCGATGGCTTCCTGCAGAGCGCTACCTACCCCCAGCCAGGCAGGTAGCATAAGTCGGGTCTGAGTCCAGGCGAAGATCCAGGGGATTGCCCGTAGATATTGAATTCCCCCTCCTTGTCGTCGTCTTGCAGGTCGACTGCCTATTTTCAGGTTAGATAACTCCTGTTCCGGCGTTGCCAGTTGAAAATATTCGATAAACTCTGGATGGTGACGCACAATGTGATGGAATTCAGTCAGAGATCGCTCTGCGAGTCTGGAGATCTGCCCCCGCCATTTGGGAGCTGGTTCGGGAGGTGGCAGTAATGTTGCTTCTAGCACTGCGCCGATATAGACCTGAAGTGTTTCAATGGCCATTCCTGGCAAGCCGTATTTCGCCTAGATGACCTCACCCTGTTCTGTCACCCGCATCGAACAGTTCACTGAGCCCGGGGGTTGGGAAAGAATCGCTTCATGGGCCGGTCCTCCCCCTCTGGCCACGGTTCCCCCTCGCCCATGGAATAGCGTGATGTCAACGCCATGGGTCTTAAACACCTCAACCAGGTCTTCCTGGGTCTGATACAGTCCCCAGGATGCTGCGAGTTTGCCGGCATCTTTGGCCGAATCAGAGTATCCAATCATGACTTCCTGATGGCCTTTGATTCGTTCTTTATACCAGTCAATGGAAAACAGGGTCTCCATACACTGACGGGCTCCCTGTAGGTCGTCCAAACGTTCAAAAAGCGGTACGACCCGTAGTGGCTCGATAACCCGACATTCCCGTTGCAAGAGTTCAACTGCCAGTACATCCGAAGGAGATGACGCCATCGAGATGACATAGGCTCCGAAAGATTCACTGTTTTCATGGGCAATCATTCTGAATGTGTTCAGAACATCGATGACTTCCGGACTAGCCTGACCTTCTGATGGGAAGGTAGATGCAATAAGAGGGCGTTTGTTTTTCAGCTCCCTGATCAGGAATTGTTGCCGTTGATTTTCATCCCATTCCAGATAACTGCCGATCTCCAGGTAACGGGTTATGGTGTCGATGGCTTCGGTATGTCTCTCTGATTCCTGTCTGATGTCCAGGGTCAATAGAGTTAAGCCGAATGCATCGAGTTGCCGTAGAATATCGGTTAAACGACCCTCGGCAATGGTTTGTGCACCATTACTCACTAGCGAGTCATAACACAGCATTAATTGATTTCGCAGTTCCGATTTATACCGATAGATGGTTCGGGGAGCAGGTTTTCGCAGGATGGCTGGATCTGCATAGTCAGCAGAGAATTGTTCTTCGTAATAATCCATGGTGGCACGAAGTTTTGCCAACACCATTTGTAATAATGCTCGATAGGGTTCCGCTGCATCATGTCCTACCACGGCGCGCACGTGGGAGTCGCATTTGACCATGGATAGGTCCCGTCGAAGTTCATCAATTTCCTGCCAGAATAGTTCTGCGGCCTTCATTCGGGACAATGCGCAGACCTGCTTGGTTACCGCTGGCGTGACATTAGGATTCCCATCCCGGTCACCACCCATCCACGAACCGAATGTAATCGGGGTTGAATCCAGCGGTAGTCGCTTTCCTGTGATTCGTTGGGATGCCTGATCAAGTTCCCGTAACACTATAGGAATCACGTGCCACAAGGAATGTTCAACATTAACCAGACCCGTTTTGGCTTCATCTACCGGGGTTGGACGGAGTCTCCTGATTTCGTCGGTTTCCCACACCTCAGTAATGGAGCGTTTCAAGGATTGTTTGATTTCAAAATGTTCCAGGTTAGACAGGTCATGTCGGTCCTGTTTTTGCAACAAACGAGAGATTCTAAGAAATTTGGAGGAAACACTGCGTCGCAGCACCTCAGTAGGGTGCGCTGTAAGCACCAGATTGATATTCAATTTGCAGATGTGCTGATGAATCAATTCTCGATCAATATCAGATCGTAATAGCCTGTTAAGCTCTGATGCGATAAATCCGTCGATATGGTTGTTAGTGGCTTTGGCGTCACTTCCATCATTAACGGAAACGAAACCAAGACGCCTCTGCCTTACCTGGTGTTGTTGCTCAGCAATGTTGGCGAGATTGAGAAACAGGGTAAATGAACGGGCGAGATTAAATAGCTGTCCGGAATCCAGTTTTGAGAGTTTTTCCACCAATTCAGTGGTTTTTGTGGACTCGCCGGTACGGGCACCTTTGGAGATCTCCCTAACTTCTTCGATTAAGTCATAAAGTGCGCTGCCATGTTGGGTTTTGATGGTCTCTCCCAGTATATCGCCGAGTAATCGAACGTCTCTTCTCAATGCATCCTGATTGTCTGGTTGATTTAGGTCTTGGGAGCGTTGCTTTGTCTGCACGGCACTAATCAGGTAAATTTTGAATTTACTGATTATAGCTTAAGGGGGCATGGAGGCTGATTGCCATGGTGCACTATTTCCATCAGATTTATTGGCTGACAATAATTAGTTTTGTTTATTCTGGGCAACAAAGCCCGGGAAGAAAGTTTGAAGATCATCGAAAAATAGTCGGCTGAGTAAACGCTTTATTCAGTTTACTCATTGACCTACTCATTGACCTGTTTATCGACACGTTCGAAGCTAATAAAAAATAAATAACTCGCCGCCCAGGGCATGAAAAAGGTTACAATCCGCGCCTGGCTGTGGTGTGTAATGGCCCTTCATCTTTCATTCAGCTCTGTCTTTATTCTCTCAGGTTAAGCTGGAAAGGCGGGCGGCCCTTTTCATTTTTCCAGAGAGCCTTCAGGTAAGCTTAGTGAGGCAGATTGGGACGAGACAATTGGGACGAGACAAGGAACAGCATCAAGGTAAGAAACGCACGCAATTGCTGGGCTATTGCAAAGTTTCTAAATGCAGAAACTGATTATTTCTCGTTCAGGATGGGTGTTCGCGACTTTCGCAAAGGTCTCTGTATTATTTTTTAGATATGTTTGTTTGATAGCTTGGGGTTCGGGAAGGAATGTTATTTTTTGTCTATTATTTTAGATAATGTTTCCGGCCATGTTTCAGATCGTAAAGGAAGGTCGATTTTCCTAATTTTTTGCCTTGCATTAATCCGGGTTTTTTAATAAAGACTATTTTTAATAAAGACTACGCAGTAAAGACACAATGCCTTTTGTAGATCAGTCCAAAATCAGAAACTTTTCCATTATTGCCCATGTGGATCATGGTAAATCGACATTGGCGGATCGGCTCATTCAGCTTTGTGGTGGACTGGATCTAAGGGAAATGAAAGAACAGGTTCTAGACTCCATGGAGTTAGAACGGGAAAGAGGGATCACGATCAAGGCACAGAGTGTGACCCTACAATATAAAGCCAATGATGGCGAGACCTATCAGCTTAATTTGATTGATACTCCAGGACATGTGGATTTTTCCTACGAAGTGTCCCGATCGCTGAATGCCTGCGAGGGCGCGATACTGGTGGTGGATGCGGCACAAGGGGTAGAAGCGCAAACGGTGGCTAATTGCTATACCGCAGTGGACCTGGGATTGACGGTGATACCTGTGCTAAACAAAATTGATTTACCTGCGGCTGAGCCCGATCGGGTAATTCAGGAAATTGAAGATGTGATCGGCATCGATGGTACTGATGCGCTTGCCGTCAGCGCAAAAAATGGAATTGGTATTGCTGAGCTGCTGGAACAAATAGTTGAGAAACTGCCAGCGCCATCGGGTAGCACCGAAAAACCCCTACGTGCTTTGGTGCTGGACTCCTGGTTCGATAATTATCTTGGTGTGGTGTCTTTGGTTCGGGTAATGGACGGTACACTGTCCGGTGGTAAAGCCAAAGTAAGAATGATGTCCACCGGCTTTGATTATCAGGTCGAACAGGTTGGAATATTTACGCCCAAACCGCTGAACGTAAAAACCCTTTCAACCGGTAACGTAGGGTTTGTTATTGCGGGACTAAAGGACATTAAGTCTGCCCGGATAGGGGATACCATTACTCATACCAACAAACTTGCGGAACAATCGCTCGAAGGTTTTCAGGAAATTAAGCCCACGGTATTTGCTGGGTTATATCCCATTAATAATGCTGACTTTGAAGCCTTTCGGGTAGCGCTGGATAAACTCAGTTTGAACGACGCTGCATTGTCATACCAACCTGAATCTTCCCAGGCATTGGGTTTTGGCTTTCGTTGTGGTTTTCTGGGGATGTTACACATGGAAATTGTGCAGGAGCGTCTGGAACGGGAGTATCAACTCGACCTGATCACTACCGCTCCCACGGTAATTTATGAGGTGCATAAGAAAAGTGGCGAAATCATTATGATTGATAATCCGACAGACCTTCCGGATCCATCCAAAATTGATTTCATTAAAGAACCATTCATCATTGCCAGAATACTTCTTCCCCATGAATATGTGGGATCAGTAATGTCTCTTTGCGTGGAAAAACGCGGTATCCAGAAGAATATCAATTACCACGGTCGTCAGGTGATGCTGGAGTTTGAAATGCCGCTAACCGAGGTAGTGCTGGATTTTTTTGATCAGCTCAAATCAGTAAGTCGGGGATATGCTTCGTTGGATTATGAGTTTATTGAAAACCGTCTCGCGAATATGGTGAAGGTAGACGTATTGATCAATGGCGATAAAGTTGACCCCCTCGCAGTATTGGTTCATAAGGAACAAAGTCAATATCGGGCCAGAGAATTAGTCTCTCGCATGAGAAAACTCATTCCGCGGCAGATGTTTGATGTCGCGATTCAAGCGGCTATTGGTGCTAAAATTATTTCTAGAGAAACTGTAAAAGCACTAAGGAAAAATGTGACAGCGAAATGTTATGGCGGAGACATTACCCGTAAGCGTAAATTACTTGAAAAGCAAAAAGCCGGTAAGAAACGAATGAAACAGATCGGCTCAGTGGAAATTCCCCAGGAAGCATTTTTATCCGTACTGAAAGTTGGTGACTAATGGAGTCGGTGAGTCGATCATGATTGTTTAACTCATAACTATTTAACGATGTTTAATTTAACGATGTTTAACTGTGATTTAAGAGGCATTAAGTGGATTTCTCTTTGATATTGTTTTTGTTTCTGGTGGTCTCTGGACTAATCATTCTGGTTTATCGCCAGTTCTTTGAAAAGCGAAGGAATGCGTCTCTGGGTTCTCAGTCGGGTCGGTCACAACCTGTGATTGTTGAGTATGCGAGGGCACTGTTCCCCGTGGTTTTGGTGGTGTTTCTTCTGCGTTCTTTTATTGTAGAACCATTTCGTATTCCATCGGGTTCGATGTTGTCGACCCTACATATTGGTGACTTTATTCTGGTAAACAAATTCAAGTACGGCATTCGTTTACCCATTATAAACACCAAGGTTTTTCCCATTGACTCGCCAGCCAGAGGGGATGTGATGGTTTTCAAGTACCCTAAAGATCCGAAACTTAACTTCATAAAGCGCGTTATTGGGCTGCCCGGAGATACATTAAAGTACGAGAATAAGGAACTCTATATCAATGGTGAGAAAGTGGCCACGGAGGCCGATGGGGAATACGTATTCGAGCAAAAGAATATGGGGGGGCAAACAGCCCGTCAGTTAATCGAAACCATCGATGATTCTTCACACCATATTCTTGTTAACGATAATGTTACCCGCAGCCTCAACATGGAGGTCTCAGTACCCCAAGGCCACTACTTCGTTATGGGAGACAATCGGGATCATAGCAATGATAGCCGATACTGGCGCTTTGTTCCTGAGGACCATGTCGTGGGTCAGGCATTTTTTATCTGGTTTAGTTGGAAAAGTCTTTCTGGCGGCGGAGTTGATTGGGGCAGGATTGGAACCAGCATTCAATAGATATTAGATACATATTGATTAATTGAACAATACGAAATTAGCCTACCGGGATAAACCTGATTCAATATTTCATAACCTGCATTGCAAAACCGGGCTGTGGATGGGAAGAGTGGATTCATGAAAGTACATAATGAATTGATTCTCACCGCTTTTCAAAAGAAATTGGGGTATTCGTTTAGTGACAGGGATATCCTGATTCTTGCCTTAACTCATCGTAGTAGAGGACACCGAAATAACGAACGATTGGAGTATCTTGGGGACAGTATTCTTGGGTTTATTGTCGCCGACGAGTTGTACCGTCGTTTCCCCAGGCTTGGTGAAGGTGATTTGACGAAAATGCGTTCCCGATTGGTCCGGGGGAAAACCCTGGTTGATTTGGCTCGGGGGTTAAATTTGGGAGAAGTGATACTACTAGGAGCAGGTGAGCTGAAAAGTGGCGGATCTGATCGTGGATCTATTTTAGCCGATGGATTTGAAGCCATCATTGGCGGTATTTACCTTGACAGCAACCTGGATATGACCCGGGTCTGTGTATTGAAGCTTTATGACGAATTGCTGGATGGAATTAGTCCGGAAAGCCTGAAAGACAATAAAACCAGGTTGCAGGAGATGCTGCAGAAAACGAATGAGGAGTTACCGGTTTATGAGGTAATCGAACAGTCAGGCGCCCAGCATAACCCGATATTTAGGGTTTCCTGCACCATTTTTACCAGTGGTTCGATGGAGGGGGCCACAGGTGGGTCAACATTCGTTGCTCAAGGCAGCAATCGTCGGCTGGCGGAACAGGCTGCTGCCGGATTGGCTCTCAGGGAGTTGATCTCCAAATCCAAAAAATTCCCGCTCCCAGACTAGCAGGCCATCCAGAAATAGTGACAGTGAAAAAGCAGGATAATACGCCCCCATCCCTCCACCGATTTGGTTTTATTACCCTTGCTGGTCCACCAAATGCGGGAAAATCGACCCTGTTGAATCGCATAGTGGGTGAAAAAATTTCAATTATTTCACGTCGGCCACAAACTACCCGTCACCGAATTTGTGGAATTAAAACCCTGCCGGATGCCCAATTTGTTTTTGTAGATACGCCGGGAATTCACAGCGATGAAAAGAAAAACCTTAATCGAGTGATCAATAAAACCGCTGTAAGTAGTTTAAACGACGTGGATTTGATTCTATTCATGATCGATACCCGGGGATGGAATGAGCAACTTGAGAAAACGTTTAAACATGTCAGAAATACCAATACCCCGGTGATTCTGCTTATTAATAAGGTTGACCAGCTTAAGGACAAAAGCCAGCTTCTACCCTTAATCAATGAATCCATGGTGATTTTCGACTTTAAAGAGATTATTCCCATCTCTGCGATTTCCCTGGATGATGTACCGGGTTTTTTGGCAAGCCTCGTGAAACATTTATCGGAGGGTCCCCCTGGATTTCCCGATGATCAGGTGACAGATCGTAGCGAACGTTTTCTCGCCAGCGAATTGATAAGAGAACAGACTTTTCTGCGCCTTGGTCAGGAGCTACCTTATTCAATGGCGGTGCAAATTACAAAATATGAGTATAAAGAAAAGCATAATCGCCCAATTCTGCATATTGACGCAACGCTATGGGTTGAAAAGCCTGGCCAAAAATCCATTGTTATCGGCAAAGGCGGAGGTCAACTTAAGTTAATCGGACAGCACGCCCGAAAGCAAATCGAATATTCATTGGGTTGTCAGGTGTTTTTGACGTTATGGGTCAAGGTTACTAAGGGTTGGGCGGAAAATGCATCGTTATTGCAATCCCTGGGATACTCTGAAACCTGATAATCCTTTACCAACGCCTTTTAGTCCTTAAAAACAAGGAGAAAAGGGAGCCATAGGACCTTAGTTATGGGGGTGGCTTTATTAATGAATCTACAAACCTGGTATCCGGTGACAATATGACTGAATTTTGGAAATTTACTCGGTTTTTCGCAAAGACACGTTGAAAGTCCATCAACAAAAAGGATACATATTACATTGCACTGCATACTCAGAAAGCAGTTTGCTGGTCAATGCCTTTACCAGGGAGTTCGGACGACTATCCTTGATCGCTAAGGGGGCGAAACGAAAGAAGTCTACTTCGAAAGGACTGCTATTACCTTTTAAACCCGTTTACCTAAGCTGGTCAGGCAAAGGACAGCTACCTACCTTAACCGGCATTGAGCAGTCGATCTATTTACCAGAGCTTGGAGGAGTATCCTTATATTGCGGTTACTACATCAACGAACTTATTCTGACGTTGCTGCATCGGCATGATCCCC
>JAALKB010000250.1 GCA_011088265.1 Gammaproteobacteria bacterium | reverse complement strand
AATGACGCATGATCGCTAACGACATCGCGCCTTTTTTCAGGACGGACTAATTAAAAACTCAGGGAAAATGATTCCGATATTTAAGGAATATCGAACCTGATGTCTGGATGCCCGATTCTCTGCTCTGGCTTTGACTTCATGCACTGACCCTGTTCACTGACACCGATGCCTCCCGACCGTAGTTAACATGGTCGCAGTTATTTTTAGATCATTTTTTTACTATTGCTTTCGTTTTTTAGGTCCTTTCACTTAGACTCCACGCTTTACAATGGTCGTATTCCCAAACTTTTTCAGATTAACTTTTTAGGCTCCCATGTTAATTAAACTCGGTGTCCCTCTGGTATTTGTTGTGTTGTGGAGTACTGGTTTTGTGGGCGCTAAGTTCGGATTGCCGAGCGCGGAGCCCTTTACTTTCCTAACGATCAGGACGGCGCTTAATTTGTTGGCGCTTTTGATGATTCTCCCTTTTATAAAGGTGTCCTGGCCAAGGGACCGGGCTGGTTACGTTCACCTCGCCGTGGTTGGTGTTCTGATCCATGGTGTTTATCTTGGCGGAGTGTTTGCGGGGATCTATCATGGGCTCCCTGCGTCTATTGCCGCCATTATTGTCGGCCTGCAGCCGTTAATTACATCGCTATTCGCGATGCTCTTCCTTAGGGAAGTTTTGACCAGATTGAAGGTATTGGGCTTGGTAACAGGTTTCATTGGAATCATCCTGGTAGTGGGTGAGCAAGGTGTGGCTGATTCCCATTTCAACGCCATCGGAGTTGCGCTTTGTGTTGCGTCATTGTTTGGTATCTCAATTGGCACGATTTACCAGAAAAAGTTTTGCGGTGATTATGATTTGCTACCCGGAGTGTTTGTGCAATATGCAGCAAACTGCGTCTTCATGGCGATATTAGCTTTTTTGCTCGAATCACAGGTTATTTATTGGAATCTGCAATTTGTTCTGACCATGGGTTGGTTGGTGGTGGTATTGTCTATCGGGGCAGTGTTGCTATTGATGTGGCTAATTCGCCAGGGCGAAGCCGGGAGGGTAGCCAGTTTGTTCTATCTGGTTCCTCCCCTGGTGGCCGCGGAAGCCTGGTTCCTGTTTGATGAGCGATTTGGTGTAATGGCCCTAATAGGTATGTTTTTATGTATGTTGGGAGTCGCTATGGTTTTGAAGTCACCGACAGAAAAACAATAGTATGGCATCCGGGTTTGCATCAGGGGGAACATTCATAGGACCAAGGGTAAGTAAAAGGGTAAGTAAAGAGAGTGGAATGATAAGAGAGTAAGACATAAGACAACGAGGGAAGGACGAAGAGCATGATTGCGGATTCCTGGTCCTGTGTCTCCCAGATAGACTTTTTGAAAATATATTCTGATGAAAAAACCTGAAAATAGTAGCGGCATTAGTGAATTGAAATCGAAGGAATTTCTGGCAGAAGCCTATGGATTATCGGATGATAATGATATGCGACTGTTCTACCAGAAATGGGCAGATGACTATGATGCGCAGATGATTGAGGGATTGGGGTATTGCTCACCCCGGCTGATTGCGGAACAATTGACGCGGTATCTGACGAATCAGGAATCAAAGGTGCTGGATATCGGATGTGGCACCGGTCTGACATCCAAATATCTTCATGATGAAGGGTTCAAAGCACTCCATGGCCTGGATCTTTCACCGGATATGATTGAGGTTGCAGGTAAAAGAGGAATTTATCAAGGTCTGAGGGTCGTGGATGTCAATTTGCCCTTACCCTATGACGATGGTGAATTCGATGCCATTATCTCTTCTGGAACATTCACTCATGGACATGTGGGCCCCGAACCCTTTCACGAAATCTCAAGAATTACCAGGTTAGGTGGCTTTATTGCCTGCACAATCCATGGTGAACTGTGGCAGAAAAGTGGTTTTGAAAAAATGCTGCAGGAGTTGGAAAACTCACAAACACTCGCCTGCCGCTATCGGGAGATAGGTCGGTACTTCGACCAGGGTGAACTTGAAGGATGGTTTTGTGTTTACGAAAAGCTAACCTGAATTAGCTGCATAGTTCAGCCAGTGAAAAATTGTTCCGCATAACTCATAGCGATACTCACTCGAAATCGGTATTGAATGATTAGCTCCCTTTGCAGAGGGAAGTAAGAAAATACCAGAACCAGGGAGCGGTTACTCTTGAAGCATCCACTCCCAATCCCGGATTAAGTCGTTAATATCCTCGATTCCAACGGATACCCGAATTAGGTTTTCGGGCGTTTTGGTATTATCAGATTCGCTGGTTTTGCGATGCTCTAACAGGCTCTCAACCCCACCCAGAGAGGTGGCTCGTTTAAATACCCGAGCCCGGCAAGCCACTGCCACAGCTTCTTCCCGACCACCGGGGATAAGAAGGGATAACATTCCACCATAGCCCCCAGTCATTTGCCTGTTCGCAATTTCATGACCAGGATCGTTTGCCAGTCCAGGATAGTAGACATATTCAACTCCGGGATGCGCTTGCAGATAGGATGCCAGTGTCAGCGCATTTTCGCATTGTTTTCTTACTCTGAGGAAAAGTGTTCTCATTCCTCTAACAAGCAAATGGGCGTCCAGGGATGCCAGCATTGGGCCAGCCATGAGCCGGTGTTGTTTTATTCTTTGCCAAAGAGGGGTTTCTGCGGCTGTGATTAGCATTCCAGCCAGCACATCGGAGTGTCCGTTTAGGTATTTGGTCGCCGAATGACAGACAATATCTGCTCCGAGTTCGATAGGTCGGCAAAGCACTGGTGTTGCGCAGGTGGAATCCACAGCCACCGTAACCTGATGTCGATGGGCAATTTCGCTGAGTGCGGCAATATCGGCAATATGCCATGTTGGGTTTGCAGGGGTTTCAAACCAGACTAATTTAGTAGGAGTGCTGGAGATCAGGTTGGCGAACTCGTTCAAATTTCTGGCATCAAACAACGTGTATCTCAGGCCCCTTGATTTGGCGAAAAACTCCAACCAGCTTAATACACCGTGATAAATCGTATCAGATACCGCGACATGATCCCCTTGTTCCAGAGCGTGGAAAGGGGCTGTGCAAGCAGCTATTCCGGATGAAAAAGACAATGCTTCGGCTCCTCTTTCAAGCTCACATAACATGGCCTCGGGGAGTGATTGAGTCAGCCCATGATCACGAATATAGGAACGATTATCTGGCAGGCTATAGTCTCCGTGTCGCGCATAGGTGGTTGATACATAAATAGGCGGGACCACTGCACCGGTTTCAGCGTCCTCTCTTCCCAGGGCCTGGGTAATTCTGGTTTCGGTGGATAGTGATTGATCGTTTTGAGTGGTCATCTTCTAAGGTCAGCCTGGGTGATCAAATGCAAAGTGTGAAAATAAAACGGTGACATTGCTAACGAACGCGAATCTTGAATCAACCGTGATTGTAGGTCAAGTAAACCGTATCAAGGAATGTATCCATGGCTGAGATATGCTGTCGGCTTGAACATGGATCTGGTGCTAGCGTCGCCCGTAGTTATGAATCTGGCGATGAAAATACGGTACTTCCCAGTTGCTGCGCGTGGTCTAAATAGGACTGTCGACGTGTCAAAGGGGTCTCACTGTGAAGTTCATAGTAGAAGTGAGTAGTGATGTCCCGAAAACCGCAATAACCCCATGTGCCAACATTTAGTTGGGTGTGCAATGATTCATCGTATTTCCGTTTAGCCAATGCGGCTTTGCTTGCGCCGGCAGTAGCCAATACCAAAATTTTTCTTTCTTTCAAAAAACCGCTATCAGGATTCAGGGGATCGGACCACGCCCAACCATAGCTAATTACCCGGTCAATCCAGCCTTTGAGCATTGCGGGCACTGACCACCACCAAATGGGGAAAATGAACACCAGTCCATCGGACCATTCCACCCGTTTTTGAAAAGCCAATACGTCTTTCGGCATGGGCTTGTTGTGGAATTGGGCAAAGTCCGCGTCAGTCATGGCGCATTGAAAGTTTTCTGCGTAAAGATCAGAAATATCTACCGTGTGATTGGATTGCTCCAGACCCTTGACTACGTTTTCGAGCAGGGCATGATTAAAACTGCTTTGGATAGGATGGGTAATAATCGTCAGGATATTCATCTTGGTTTTCTTGTTTTTTGGGTATCCCCACTATCGCCGCATGAATATGACAAGGGGAATCATTCCAAGGGCACAAACAACGAGAACAAAAAATACATTGTTATATGCCAGGGAATAGGATTGCAGTGTGATTTCCTGTTCCATGGATAGCAATCCTTGTAGACTATCAAATGACCAATTAGTCATACTATCAGCGAAGTGAAATATTTTTCTTTCCGGGTCCATGAATGCACTGATTTCCTGATGATTCGTTTGTATGGATCGACCAAGAGTCGTCATCGCCAGGGCAACTCCCATGCTGCTGGACAAACTATAAGTGAGAGATACCAGCGTGGTGGCGTAGGTTCGCAAATGGGATTCGATGGTGGAGTAAATCGTGGCCAGAAGGGCAATCCAGATAAAGGCCAGAGACAATCCCTGGAGGGCCGTTGGCCAGAAGATATCCCAGGCACCGATTTCCATATTGTATTGGGCCATTTGCCAGGTAGACAAAGAGAAAACCATTAGTCCACCGCCTAGCAGATACCGGGGGTCTATTTTGTTGACCAAAAGTCCTGCAAAAACCAGACCAATAATCTGAGCGACTCCTCTGGGCATGGAAAGCACCCCCAATGTCATTACTTCAACGCCTC
>JAALKB010000249.1 GCA_011088265.1 Gammaproteobacteria bacterium | reverse complement strand
AATCGCGCAAGACAAAACTTGCTATTACAAAATGCAGTTTAGGACACTACACTAGTTCTACCAATTGCTTGATGCCATCGTTAATTTGCTTACGCTCGGGTCTGTCCAGAAATGGAAATGTTTCAATATCTTTCATCGACCCTCCGGCGAACATTGCCTGCATACGCAGGATAACGTCTGCCAGAGAGGTGCGCTTTATTTCAGGGTCGGTATATTCGGGCCGATTTAAAAAATCGTCCTCGTCATAAAGCCGAATACAAATCCCATCAGAAGTTCGACCACACCTTCCTGCACGCTGATTCGCTGCGGATTGTGAAACTTTCTCAATGGGCAAACGTTGAATTTTCCTGCTCGGGCTATAGCGGCTCACTCGCGCCAGCCCGCTATCTACAACGTATTTGATCCCAGGGACCGTCAAAGAGGTTTCTGCCACATTGGTCGCTAGCACGACTCTGGTTTTAGCCCCCGGGGTAAAAATCCTCACCTGCTCATTAGGGGTTAATCTTGCATAGAGTGGCAGAATATCGATACCTGATTTGAGTTTACGACTGAGATGTTCCGCAGCTTCCCTGATCTCCCGCTCACCGGGAAGAAACACTAAAACATCCCCTAAACGCTGTTGATGCAATTCCAGTACGGCCTTTTCGATGGAATCATTTAGATTGCTATCTTCTTTTTTCGACTCGTCATTTTGAGGCTGGTATCGGATTTCCACGGGATAGGTCCTACCAGAGACCGAAACCACCGGAGCGCCATCAAAATACCTTGAAAAAGAGTCGCTATCCAATGTTGCCGATGTCACCACCAGCTTCAACTCAGGGCACTTTTTAAGTAGCTGCTTCAGCAAACCTAACAAAAAATCGATGTTTAGAGAACGCTCATGGGCCTCGTCAATAATTAGCACTTCGTATCGGGATAGTCTTGCATCCCGATGAAACTCTGATAACAGCATCCCATCCGTAAGCACACGAATGTAGTTGGTTGGGTTGACCATTTCATGAAATCTCACCCGATAACCGACCGCGTTTCCCAAGGGGCTCTGGAGTTCATCAGAAATCCTGGCCGCGATGGAACGGGCAGCGATACGTCGGGGTTGGGTATGACCAATTAGTCCATTGATACCAAACCCAGCCTCCATGCAAATTTTCGGCAATTGGGTGCTTTTTCCAGAACCAGTTTCACCACATACGATGATCACCTGATTTTCTTTAATCAGGTCAATGAGCTCATCGCGATGCCCACTAATGGGGAGGTCTTCTGAAAAAGAAACTTTCGGTAGGCTACGCTCTTTTTGCGCAATCAGGGTCCCAGTTAGCTTTCCAGGCGGATATGATTCACCAAATGATCTAGTCCTCCGGTGTTCTGGAGCCTGTTTTTTGGCCTGTTTTTTGGCCTGTTTGCCCACGCGCTTACCGGCATGGGTATCCATATGCCGGGCACCATGATCCGTTTTTTCAGCGAAGTCCTTGTTCTTTGCCTTTTGACCTAACTGCGGACGCAGCCTTGAACCCAAATCGGGCCCCAGATCAGATCCCAATTTTTCACTCATGGTGGCGAAGATTGCGCCCTTGCGTTAAAAGATAATGGAACAAAACAAATAAATGAAAGCCCATCCGCACCCAAGACGAAACAAATCGGGACGAAATAAATCGGGACGAAACAAACCGGGACCAAACAAACCGGGACCAAACGAATCGGCACATCAATCTGATCAGTCCTGTTCCAGAACTCTATTCGCTCCACAACATATAAAGCCGTCGTTTATTGATCAGAGACCATAACAGCCTTTTCAATTACAATGGGCTCCAGGGGAACATCACTGTGACCGGCTTTCTTTCCCGTCGGTGTCGCGGCAATTTGCTCCACCACTTCCATGCCATTGATCACTTTAGCGAATACTGCATATCCCCACCCTCGTGCGGTTTTAGCTGTAAAATCCAAAAAGCCATTGTCCACAAGGTTAATAAAAAACTGAGAAGTAGCAGAATTCGGATCATTGGTTCTCGCCATTGATAAGGTTCCCTTAACATTTTTTAGCCCATTGTCTGCCTCATTTTTTATTGGCGCCTGGGTATTTTTTTGTTTCATATCCGAAGTAAACCCTCCACCTTGAACCATGAACCCTGGAATGACACGGTGAAATATGATGCCATCGAAGTGCCCACTTTCAACATAGCTCACGAAATTCTTTACCGTCTCTGGTGCTGCATCGGGGTACAGCTCAATATCAATCTCACCCAGAGATGTTGTCATTTTGATCATATTAATGGCTCCTGTGGAATCTGAAAATGAAGGGAGGCTAAACGCTCCGGAAAAATAAAAAACACCAACTAAAATGGTTCGTAAAACGCGGTTCATAAGGGCACCTTATTGTCTTGGTATGTTATTGCTTGAATGTACTAGTGGACTCCTGGTTACAGAAAACTTCCATGAGGAGTGCTAGTTGGAGGAATGCTAGTTGAATCATCGGGAAAAACAGCGGCTGATTGGTAATTATTAGTGCTCGTAATCAGACATTAGTCATGTCCATGATGGTGTCCCAATGTACTTTTTCCACTGGCATAATAGATAATCGGTTTCCTTTTTGTAAAAGCCGCATACCATCCAGCTTCGGATTCTGTTTTAATGATTGCAACGTAATAGGGACCGCCAGTTTTTGAACAAATTTCACGTCAACCATCATCCAGGTAGGTTTTTCGGGATTACTCCTGGAATCAAAATATTTCTCATTGGAGTCAAAAGCCGTGAAATCGGGGTAACTCTCACTGGCTACCTCCATCAACCCAACAATTCCAGGAATTTTGCAGCTTGAGTGATAAAAGAAGACCAAATCACCTATTTTCATATCATCCCGCATGAAATTTCGCGCCTGATAATTTCGGATACCATCCCAGGGTTCGGTCCCCACCTTTTGGAGATCATCGATTGAAAACGCATCCGGCTCGCTTTTCATTAGCCAATATTGCATAAATCCAGTCCTCTGAGTCGTGTCTAATTTAACCATGCCTTAACCACTCCATGATCACCCCTGTGATCGCTCTATAATCGCGCCATAATTACAACCATGTTTCATTCCACCGGCATTACAGGTACCAACATCAGCCTAGCGGATCCTGCTCGGCTTTAATTCGTTTGATGGATCGGGCACAACCGGTTTTCTCATCCACATCCACAACCACACCACACAAAGTACCCTTACCCGTTGCCGGCTCCAATCGTACGGGCAGCTTACTCACCATTCTCTTCAGCACATTCCCGGTATCACTGCCGATCACAGAGTCATAACAACCCGTCATACCAAGGTCGGTAACATAAGCGGTTCCCTTATGAAGCAATCTCTCATCAGCAGTTGGAATGTGTGTATGGGTTCCAACGACTACGCTCACCTTACCGTCGAGATACCAGCCCATCCCCACCTTTTCGCTAGTGGTTTCAGCATGATAATCAACGACCACAACATCTATAGTATCCAGTTTTTCTGACAACACCCTATCCGCGCACTCGAAGGGCGAATCCAATGGTGGATGCATAAATGCCTGCCCCATCATGTTCAACACACCAACGCGTATACCACTTTTCGTCGTGAATTCCCCCCAACCGGACCCCGGTGTGCCCGAAGGGTAATTATGCGGTCTTAATAGCCGAGGATAGTCACCAATAAAGTCGAGGGCTTCGCGTTTATCCCAAATGTGGTTACCGGATGTCATGATGTCGATATTCATATTCATAAACTGGTCCACCAGCTTTTTAGTGACACCAAATCCAGCCGCAGAGTTTTCTACATTAACAATGGTTGCGTCGATATCATGCTCATGCTGAATCCTGGCTAACTGCTCCTCAAGTACTGCCCGCCCTGGTCGCGCAACCACATCTCCAACAATTAGAATGTTCATGTTTCCTTACTCTCCCTATTCGACTTCTCTAATTGATTGGAAGCCAGTCTGATAGATACCCTTGTCGGTCACCACAGTAGACAATGGGATATCCCAACTCTGGGAATCAATGGACTCCACACGCTGGAGTTCGTGGGCCACGCCAATTAGCTGCTGTTTTCTGATGCTCTGTCCCTTTACGAACTCAAAAGTTGTATCATAAAAGCCGCCTCCCATACCAATCCGATTCCCATTTCCATCAAACCCAACCAAGGGTAGCAAAACCAGATCCAGTTGGTCCGCAGTAATCAGGTCTTCCTTTTCCACAACGGGTTCTGGGATCTGATAACGATTATTAACGAATTCAGTACTTTCACTAATTTGGGCAAACAACAGGGAGTTTAATTCGGTTTGGATGACAACTGGAACGAAACAGGACTTTCCCTGAGACCAGCACCATTTCATCACCTCAACCGGGTCGATCTCGCCATCGTTTGCAAGATACATTGCTATCTTTCCTGCATCCCGGACACTCTGCAATTGGGTCAATTGCACCATCAAATTTCCTGCTGCGATTCGGTGCTGCGCTTCAGTCAATGATCGACGTTTCTGACGGAGCTGTTTTCTGAGTTCTATCTTATTTCCGCTCATGTATCCAGGCCGGGCAGGCAATTAACCCCTTTTTGCTATTGGGATTCTTGGTGAGTTTATTTGCAGGTCTATTTGCGAATTCATTCGTGGATTCATCTGGTGGACCTGGCTATTGGTATTTGCTTGTGAATCTGTCTTGTGAATTTGCCAATGATTTTCAGGATTTCCAGTTAAAGATGTCTAGTGAAAGATTTTTAGTCAAAAAGACCTTTACATACA
>JAALKB010000248.1 GCA_011088265.1 Gammaproteobacteria bacterium | reverse complement strand
GCCTTGAAGATTACGCAGTGCATCGGGCTTTGCTGGACGGTGCATTCCAGTCTCTTATGGCCATCGTGGCCGAAGAGGATGAAAACAGCTTTATGCCCGTGAATATTGGGCGATTGGATTTCTTCGGTAGTCCAGGGGAAACCAGCTGGGCCCACGGCCGATTCACCCGACAGCACAATGACATGATCTTCGCCGATATCGATCTGGTAAATGAAGACGGGCAGGTTTTAATTCGTATACGGGATTTTGGCTGCCAGTCGGTTAGCAATAATCAATCTGACAATGACATCGACCAATGGATATACGAGATAGCATGGCAACCCAAAGAGGCCAGTTCGGAATACGAATTGCAAACCGGGCCATTATTATTATTCGCTGATCAGCGAGGGGTATGCGACTCCTTACGGCCTGAATTGAAAAATGCAGGAGTCGATAAAATAGTTTTCGCCTCTGTCGGCGATGAATTCAAGCAACTCGATATCGACCACTATCAGCTACGCCCCAGCAATGATGATGACATATTAATGCTATTGAGCGTTATTGATGTTAACCAGTTTAGTGGAATCGTTTATGCATGGGCGTTGGACCTCGATGAAAATCAGGACCCGGATGGAACGCTGGCAATAACAGCACTGCTCCATTGTTCCCGGCTAGTGATGGAAAAACTGGACAATGCCCAATTCGATTTCAGTGTCCACGTTCTTACCAGCGGTGCCCAAAGTCTGGCCCGGGAGTTCGTAAGTTGTGGACAGGCATCAGTGATTGGATTGGCACGAGTAATTGCCAACGAATACACGTTGCGTACCATTTCCATTGATATCGAGGGCAGTATCGATGGGCAACCACACGGGGCAAACTCAAACCTGATTGTCGAAGAAATACTCGGTCAGGATGATGAAAATGAAATCGCTATCTACGGTGGAAAACGTTATGTCTATCGGTTTAAACGATGGCAACGTGATGTAGAACTCCCGTCATTGGATTCGACGGGGCATACCAGGGATGAAATGCCATTTCGATTGCGACGAAAACAGGATTCCTATTTTTGGCAGCACTATCATTCAACCCCTCCCAAGGAAAATGAAATCCAGTTGCGTATTAAACAGCTGGCATTACCTAAGGGGTTCAAACCGGGGCAGTCTGCTCACATGGCACTGGTGGGTAAGGTACTTCAGAGCAATCATGCCAATTGGAAAAACGACCAAACCCTGATCTCACTTGGATTGGTTGATGACGTTAGTCGTGACCTCAACGTTTCCCCCGATACTCACCATCTGTTCGCACTCAACGGTGATCATCATGATCATGCAGTGGATGAACAACAAAATCACTGGATCTTTTGTGCCGAGAACCTGATTGATTTTGCCCGGGCGCTACATGTCATCGAAAATATCACCCGACTGGAAACGGGGCATTGGATATTGATCCACGCCAGCCTGGATGATAGTGACCTCGCCATGGTGCAAATCGCCCTCGAGAAAACTAACCAGGTGGTAGCAACTTATCGTGAACCATGGAAGCGGGATGCCATTCATAAGCTCGGAGTAAACCAACTAATTTGCCTTGAAGATAAAGATGTATTCAAGCAACTTGAGCAGATCAGACCGGAAGGATTCGATATCATTATCAACATACTAACCGGGGAGCCAGGACTAAAAACCCTGAAATTAGCCAAACCCTTTGGCCACGTTATCATGCCATGGAGTCAGCAGGACCCAGTCCCCATCTCATGTAGCAATTTGCAGATTGCCTTCCTTGATATGCATTTGATGTCGAGCCAACAGCCTGATCATTATCATCAATTGCTCCAACAGGTGCTGAATGGTTTTATCCGAAAGCGATGGACGCCCACATCAATTGATGTGTATACGAATGATCAGGTTGATGACGCCCTCGACTCCTGTCGAAATAAATCCATTGCACTGACAATGGAAACTGACCCAAAGACCAATCTTCTTCCTCCCCAGCAGCCCCAAATTCGATTCGAAGGTGGCAGTTATCTAATTACCGGAGGATTCGGTGGATTCGGTTTGAAACTTGCACAATGGCTGGTGAAACACGGTGCAACGCACCTGGTCATGGTCGGAAGAAGTGGAGCATCGAATGAGGTAGCCAAACAAACGGTGACTCTCCTTCGAGGCATGGGAGTAACAATCATGGAGGCTAAATGTGACATCGCTGATGAGCAAATGGTGATGGATTTGGTTAATAGAACCAGTCGGGAATTCCCCCCTTTAGCTGGTATCTTCCACACAGCAGCGGTACTTGACGATGCGATGTTAAACGACCTCACTGAACAACGACTTGACCGGGTCATGGGTCCCAAAGCCCGCGGAGCATGGTATTTGCATAAGTACACGGAATCATTGAAACTGGATCACTTTGTGCTCTTCTCCTCTTTATCTTCCATTGTTGGCAAGCCCGGCCAGGGTAATTATGTTGCGGCTAATGCTTACCTTGATCAGCTGGCACGTTATCGCAGGGCTCGAGGCCTAACTGCAATGTCGTTGAACTGGGGGGTGCTTGCGGACGTTGGTCTGACAGCAAATCAGGGACTCGAAGACCGGTTGGATAAATTAGGTATTGGCAGCTACACCCAGGATGAAGCCATGGAAATGCTCAATATTGCATTGAATGCCAACGATGAGCAAATGGCGCTGCTCAATATGGACTGGCAACTATTCAGCCAGGTTACCAATACGCCAAATAATAGCTTTGGACTACGCTATGAGCACTTGATTGATCCAGAGTGGCTAAAAAACGACACACCATTGCAACAACTTTATGACGAATTGGCTGCCCTTGATGCCAGCAAGCAACACGAACAACTCATGAAGCTGTTAAGCTCAGGCATCGCGACGGTCATGCGACTTCCCATTGATAGTCCGGATATGGATGTCTCACTCAATAACTTCGGGCTGGACTCTCTAATGGCCATAGAAATACAGACTATCATTGAAAAACAGACCGGAGTCGGTTTATCCGTACTTGAAATCATCCAGGATAATAGTATCGATTTGCTCTCCCATAAAATACAATCCCGACTTTCTGATCAATTAGCCAGGGAATAATGGCAGGATGAAGTTGAGTAGAAAGTTAAGCCGATGTATTTTTGTCAACACACTGCACCGGAGTCCTTGGTGGATCACTCTGGAAGCTGGGAGTTTTTACCTTTTTCCTCCAACCCATATACGGTATGATAATAAGATAAACCTGAGAAGACGATTAATCCAATTGGTTACGTGAATTTAAATCGCGGATTGAAGACATAGCTGTGAGGATTGATCACTTTAGGGGACGCTATATTTTTTTAAAAGCCTGACTTTATCGATGTCCCCTCGGCCATGTTTTTCGGGCCGATGTCTTTCGGGCAGACGTCCTCTGGCTGTCCAGAATCGCCCATCCTATTCACATATTTTTCCGAATACCGTGCAAAGAAGATCCCTGATAAACTCACTGCGCGCTTTTCATTTTAATCACGTCACTCACTCGATTGATATTATTAATCGAAACCATTGTCAGGGTTGGTGTTACCGCCGCTTCTTTCGCAAACGCACCATACGTTTGGATTTCTATCAGGATAATGTATTGATAGGACACGTGGAAAATGACCTGTATCGCGATGACCTAAAAGAGCATGGGCATCATCCAACGGGATTTTGTGGCTTTAAATTTGTATTTCCAGCCGAGTTTGAATTTCTCCCAGATCGACTGATTTCAATTTACACCAAAAGCATCAACAAACCGCTCTTTGAAATACCAACCAACGAAACTCCAAAAACGCTAGAAAAGGTATCTCGCCCCATCTTCTTTATGCACATCCCAAAAACGGCGGGCACCTCATTCAACAACCATGTTCAGCAATACTTTGACTAGGGAACCAGTATTACTCACATTGAAACCCGTCAGGATTTAGAATTTCAAAGTTCGCTGAACCAATATCAATATCTTTCAGGGCACCTTACTCTGGAGAAAATAAAAAACCGATTTGATCGCTTACAGGACATCGATCTCCACTGCATACTGAGAAAACCAATACAGCAATTGCATTCCCACCTGGCTTGGGTAAAAGGTATTCCGCTAGACCCAAATAGTGATTTTTTCAACAAGCATGATGCCGTCATAAAGGAGATGGCCACATGGTTATGCCAGAATGATCTCTCAGATCCTGACTTGCTTAGGCAATTTATAGAAGAGCTAGATGGTTTTCAATTTGACTTTTTCGATAATATCCAGACCCGTTATTTTCTCGACTACCGACCGGGTCGAGTAGAAAAAAAAGATCTGGATAGGGCCGTCAACAATCTTGTGTATTTCAAATCTCTGGGGCTGACAGAATCCTACGATCAGTACGTCAATCAGTTTTGCGAATTATACGGTTTACAAACCACTTCCACGGTGGCCAGACGTAACCCATCCAGAGTAACTGCATTATTCGACGTTACTTCGCCGGAAATTCAGGAGGCCTGCCAGCCGTTGATACAATACGATCAACAGCTATATAACCATGTTCTTGCTGGAGGATGAGCTCAAATAGGTACCGCCCCTGGCATTCGTTACTCGTACCGCATCTCAGCAATTCCAATGCACGACTCCCCTGCTCCGCAGTACAACAGATAAGTCTTACCGTCTTCTTCAAAAACACAAGGATCTCTTAGCCCATGGACTGGTCCTTCCGCGGCGCCGATGGAAGATCGTTCCATTGGCAGATCACCACCTTCCCAGGGTTTTTCTGGAGTAAGAACAATTTCCG
>JAALKB010000247.1 GCA_011088265.1 Gammaproteobacteria bacterium | reverse complement strand
ATGCAAGGTCAAATGGCAACAATGACTTTCCCATCTGCTGCTGATCAATTGGCATCTTACTTTAACGATGGCGGAATGGCTGACGTTGCAATCGGCATCGTTGGTAATGCTTTCGCTACCGCAGAGAATCCAGCACTGGAAGACTACAGTGTCACTATTGATACTTCATTCCTGAAATAAGGGTTTGCCTAACGAAAATATCCCGGAAAATATCCCATTGAATTGGATCTGATATTGTTTGGTCACGATTCAATCCGGGGTGTTTACCGGGTGTCTCAGAAAATGATATAAAAATCGCAGGCTATCCTTCTAATAGGTATAGCCTGCCTTTTTTTAACGACACAGCTGTATGTGGATAACGAAAGGTTAGTTACATGAGTGATTTAGTTGCAGATAATGTAAACATGGTTTTTAACATGTCCTCTGGCGGTAGTGTACATGCCTTGAAGGACGTGAGTTTTACATTGAAGCAGGGCGAGTTATTGTCCGTATTGGGTCCTTCTGGCTGTGGTAAAACAACATTGCTAAATATCATTGCGGGATTTATTAGACCCACGGGTGGACAATTCACGTTACAGGAAAAAGAAATTAGTGGCCCCGGTGTTGATCGCGGAATGGTATTCCAGCAGGGAGCGCTGTTTGAATGGTTAACGGTGGAGGAAAACGTTAACTTTGGTTTAAGGATGAAAAATGCTGATCCTGCGGAAACAGCAAAAAAGGTTGAAGAGTGGCTGGAAATTGTGGGTTTACAAGGTTTTGGTGATACTCCAACTTATCAATTATCTGGTGGTATGCAGCAACGTATTGCTTTGGCTCGATGTCTCATTAATGACCCCGATCTGATTTTAATGGACGAACCGCTTGGTGCACTGGACGCATTGACCAGAGAAAAAATGCAGACTCGGGTTCTGAAAATCTGGAAGGAAACAGGTAAAACAATACTCATTATTACCCACTCGGTGGAAGAAGCACTTCTGCTTGGCGAACGATTGTTTGTTATGGCTCCGAGACCCGGTCGACTTCATAAGGAGTATCGCCTGCCTTTCGCTGAGCGTGGTTTGGTAGAAGATCCTCGTGATATAAAAAACAGCCCTGAGTTTGCAACTACCCGTGAAGAAATACTTACCATGATTTGGGATATGGAAGAGGAGATCATGGGAAAGACGGAAGCGGCGTAATTTGAAGGCCGATTCCTTAACTAATTTAAAATTTCATTCGTTGCCATGAAGTCCGGGCCAGAAACTCAAACCGTGCTGCCTAACGATGACGTAATGGAAAATTTTTCAGGAAAACTTTCGAGATACTAAAATGATTGTTGGATTTCTATTTATTGCGTTGATAGCCGCATTGATCTGGTCGATAGTACACGGTCGAAAACTCATTCGTACTGAAAAAACCGATGCAGTATTTGGTAATCCCAGTCGAGCGTTGGGTGGCTGGCATTGGGTTGTGGCAGGTGTCTCTTCCATCTTTATTGTCTGGTTCTATTTTTCCTGGGACGCGGCCAGATCCTATTTCCCCCAGGCAGGAAATGAGCTATGCCAGGTCGCAAAGTTAAATCGCTCTTTGAATCCAATCCGTTCCGTTTTTCCCCTTGATGATCGATTGCTTAACGGCACCGAATTACTAATACGGGATGAGGGCCAGATTAACTTGCTGGAAAAACAACTGGAAAGGACGGACTTCAGCGTCGAGGGTCGAGCAGCACTCAGTGCCATCATCACGGAAATGCGCGACACGTTAAGAGCCCAGGCGGATCCTTCGTTTGTTGATCAATCCATTGCAAGTCGATTTGAGAACATTGCAAATCGCATTAATCAACTCACTCAGGATATGGCGATAGAGAACTACCCAGGGCCGGTGGATGAGCCGGCCCATGCAAAAGCCATGGCCCAGCCAGCCTGGGGCGAGACCAGCGTTGAAATTCCTCCTTTGGCTCAAACGGATCGAGGAAGAAAATTCGATGCAGCAAGCGTTGAGATGAGTGAGATATCCAAAGACTATATCGCGATTCGAAATAACGGCCCTGCTATCACCTCTCGTCTTGAGGCGTTACAGGCCAGATACAAGGGGTTTCAGGTGGCAGAGTCTGGGAATGAAACAACAGACGCTGCGCGGGCTGGCCTTCTCCGACAAATCGACAAGATATATAAACGTATTGATGATGGGCGTATTTTCCCATCATCAATGACCGTCTCCATTGAAGCTGCTCTTATCTCACTGGATGATGAACAAAAAAGGCAACAAGGAAGCCTGCGCTATATTGATGCCCTTGCCATGCCGGGAGGTGATATTCTGGCGGGTAATAACGCCTGTTCTGAACAGGGTTCAGGCAGATGGCTACCCAAGCCATCCGATACGCTTCGAACCTTCCTGCGAATGGCTAACCCTGACGTTGGTTATAAAGGTATTCCCTTATTATGGTTCAAAATGAAACCGGTTTCTGAAATGATCGGTTTCCTGGTACCGGATTGGATTGCCGATCTGGTCCCCGGTGAATACCCTCGTCACGATAATGCAGGTTTTGTATCGAGTAACTTTAAGGGAATGGTTTACAACTTTGCTACGGGGAACTATCCGTCTTTTTCACTGCCGGTTCCCATGGGTCACGTCTGGGATTCCATTTTAAGGGTTCTGGCGGGATTATTCTTCGGCATTATTCTGGGAGTTCCCCTGGGGCTTTTTATGGGACTTTCCAGATTCGCCAAAGGGTTCTTTGATCCCCTTATCGAGTTGTATCGACCAATCCCACCTTTGGCGTGGGCACCGTTAGTACTCACTATTTTCGGTATTCAGGATGACGGTAAAATATTTCTTCTATTCATGGTTGCTTTTGCCATCATGGTAATTTCGGCCAGAACCGGAGCCACCGGTACCCAGCTGTCAAAGATTCATGCAGCTCATTCTCTCGGCGCAAGCAAAAAAACAGATCATTCGACAGGTTATTCTCCCTAACTCGCTACCTGAAATTCTGACCGGCATTCGCATCGCAATTGGTGTGTGTTGGGGTACGTTGGTTGCAGCAGAGATGCTAGCAGGTACCACAGGTATTGGTTTTGTTGAGAATGTGGCGCGGAAACAATCCGACTATGAGATTATCTGGATGACCATTTTACTATTGGGTCTTTTAGGATTGCTGTTTGACATGATTATGTGTTGGGTAATTACCCGTTCGATTCCATGGCGTGGTAAGGGCTAGCTTTCCATCCATGTAAAATGAGCCTCCGTGATATTTCCTGTTTTTGATGGATTTACGGAGGCTTTTTTTGGCCATTTTCTTTAGATTATTGTTTTAGCCAGTCGAAGTATCGCTTGCTATTTTGACCACTTTGGACTTTCAGTCAGTCTGGCATGAAGTTAGAATTTCCCGCCAGAAACTTCCCGGGATTTGATGATTTGGATAGTATTTTTATCCGAAATTAGTTGAGAAATCTTGATGAAATGACTCCTTGCGTTTATCTGGACCTCAGAAAGTATCTACTCAATGTCGAGTTTCGATTTCTGTCTGTAAACTTAACTGATAGGTTTGGTGATTTAGGTGATTCATGTGGCCTGGACATACAACCCACAAATAACTGGAGAATAAAGAACTATGAGCAAAATTGTTGATACAAAAAGGCGGTCTATTGTCAAAGGTACCGCGGTCGCGGGGGCAGCGGCTGCAGTTGGTCCCTGGGTTGTCAGCCCGAAAGTACTGTCTTCATCTGGTGAGGTGAATTGCACAATCTGGACAGATTATATTCCGGCAAATGTTATCGAAGATTTTACAGCCGCAACGGGAATCAAGGTTAACTATAAAGAACTCGGCTCCAACGAGGAGTTGATCAATCAAATGAAAGCCACCAAGGGTGCCGGTGTTGATCTTTGTAGCCCAACGAACAACCGCTCCGGGCAGTGGGTTGATCTGAATCTGCTACAACCCTTCGATTATTCAAGAATTGCGAACCTTGGCAATCTGAATCCTGCTATGTTGAAAGTTGGAGATACTGAATGGAATTTTGGCGGTAAAGGCTCTCATTGGCTACCTTTCGTTTGGGGTACTGAAGCCATTGGCTGGCGGACTGACCTATATACTCCTCCAGGCGGGGTACCTAGCTATGGAAATATTTGGGATCCTGAGAATGAAGGTAAAACAATGATTCGACCCCACAGTGGTATGCTGGGCGCGGGCCTATATATGGAAACCATTGGCGAACTGGAGCCAGGTGATGTCTGGAAGGCATATTCCAGCGAAGAAGCAATGCGACCAGTTTGGCAAAAAATCACTGACTTCTGTATCGCGAGGAAGTCTCAGATTAAGCTTTTCTGGAATGATACTGACAGTCAGAAAAATGGTTTGCTTAATGATGGTGTCGTCGTGGGTCAAACCTGGGATGGCCCTGTTCTGGCGATGAAGAGTCAGGGTGAGCCAGTTACCTATCAGGCCCCTAAAGAAGGAGCCATGGATGGGTGGACAGTCTGGCGATGTCAGCAGCTGCTGAAAACGTAGAACAGGCCTATGCTTTGATGGACTATGTGTTCCAGCCTGAGGTTGCAGGCAAGTCTATTGATGTGCATGGATATAACTCCGCGGTGCTTGGGGCAGATGGTCACACTGGTCCTGCCTACAAGAAGAACTTTGCGGAAGCATATCCAGGTGATGCCCTGGCTAACCTGAACCCATGGCCGGCAGAAGCACAATGGTATGCTGATGTGCGAACCGAGTATCGAAATAAATTCGTTAATGCCTAATCTCTGG
>JAALKB010000246.1 GCA_011088265.1 Gammaproteobacteria bacterium | reverse complement strand
CAACAGGTCGAGAAAGGATTGAAGGGGACTGGTGTGCCCTTTATTGCTGATGGAGGTATTCGCTACTCCGGTGACATAGCTAAATGCCTGGCGGCGGGAGCCTATTGTGTCATGGTTGGCGGGATTTTGGCCGGTACCGACGAATCACCGGGGCAAATTGAAATCTATCAGGGAAGGCCCTATAAATCCTACCGGGGAATGGGTTCATTAGGAGCGATGCAAAAAGGCTCCAAGGATCGCTATTTTCAGGATGGCGTGGAAAATGCAGACAAGTTAGTCCCAGAAGGAATTGAGGGAAGGGTCCCTTATAAGGGCCCCATGGTGAACATCGTCCACCAACTAATGGGAGGATTGAGAGCCAGCATGGGATACACCGGCAGCCCGAATATTGAAAAAATGCGTACTGGAACTCAGTTTATCCGCATCACTAATGCTGGTATGAAAGAAAGCCATGTGCACGACGTGTCCATTGTCAAGGAAGCACCTAACTATCAAACCAGTTAGTACTTAACCTCTTGTTGATTTAACTGATTCAAACTCATGACGGATTACACGAATCCTCAGCAGCACCGAATTCTGATTCTTGATTTCGGCGCCCAATACACCCAGCTCATCGGTCGTTGTATTCGTGAACTTGGGGTTTATTGTGAAATTTTCCCCTGGGATGTAGACGAAGCCCGGATTAATGAATTTAATGCCAAAGGCATCATTCTCTCCGGCGGTCCCGCTTCAACTTATGAAGACGAAACCCCCACAGCCCCTGACTCCGTTTTTTCTATGGGATTGCCTGTGCTCGGAATCTGTTATGGCATGCAGACCATGGTTTCACAATTGGGTGGCGGTGTGGTAAACGCGGACCATCGGGAATTTGGTAGTGCGGAAGTGGATACAACCCTGGATAGTTCACTCACGGGACCAAAGGGTAGAACCCTCAGCGTATGGATGAGTCATGGAGACCGGGTGAACCACTTGCCCCCAGGTTTTGAAGTTCAGGGAACAACGCAGAATTGTCCCTATGCCATCATCGCCAATGAAGAAAAACAATTCTATGGAGTACAGTTTCATCCGGAAGTCACCCATACTGAACAGGGTAAGGAAATGTTATCGGTGTTTGTCCATGATATTTGTGACTGCGGATCAGATTGGGTTCCATCGAATATTATTGAAGAACAAATAGGTTCGGTTAGGGAACAGGTCGGTAACGACCATGTTATTTTGGGATTGTCCGGAGGTGTCGACTCATCCGTGGTTGCTGCCTTACTGCATCGGGCCCTGGGAGTTCAACTGACCTGTATTTTTGTCGACACCGGTTTGCTGCGACTGAATGAGGGCGACCAGGTAATGGATACTTTTGTAAAAAATCTTGGCGTAACCGTGATTCGCGTCAATGCTGAAGAAGAGTTTCTTGAACAGCTAAAAGGAGTCACTGATCCGGAAGCAAAACGCAAAGTAATTGGCAACCTCTTTGTTACTATCTTCGAAAGAGAATCGAGGAAAATTCATAACGCCAAATGGCTCGCCCAGGGCACCATTTATCCTGACGTCATTGAATCTGCCGGAAACAAACACGGCAAAGCCAAAGTCATCAAATCCCACCATAACGTTGGCGGTTTACCCGACGATATGGACCTTGCTCTACTGGAACCCATTCGTGAACTGTTTAAGGATGAGGTTCGAAGGATTGGAATAGAGCTGGGACTTCCCGAAACCATGGTATTTAGACATCCTTTTCCCGGCCCCGGTCTGGGGGTTCGTATTCTTGGGGAAGTAAAAAAAGAATACGCAGACGTCCTTAGACTAGCAGATAGTATTTTCCTTGAAGAACTACACAACAATAATCTTTACCACGAAACCAGCCAGGCTTTCGCAGTCTTCCTCCCAGTAAAATCCGTTGGCGTCGTCGGAGACAATCGAGCCTATGGCTACGTTATCGCCCTAAGAGCAGTAGAAACCGTGGATTTCATGACCGCTAACTGGAAACGCATCCCCTACGATGTTCTCGAAACTGTTTCAAACCGCATCATCAACGAAGTCCGGGGTATCAGCCGAGTAACCTACGACATCTCCGGAAAACCCCCCGCTACCATTGAATGGGAGTAGCTTTCTGTTCACATAGATCCTTAACCAATTCATAAGAAGTGCAAGAGATTCGGATTCAGAGGAGCTGAGCTTGTAAGGATTATCAGATTATGCATCTTCCTCATCCGAGTTTTCGAGGGATCAGACAGCGCTTGAATCCCAGGGAATGGTGTCGACGGCGTTTCGCCACTGGGCTTACTCTCTAACTCATCCATCACATCACCTAACTGACATTTCTAAATACTGGGTGATTAGGTGCGCTAACCGAACGCCTGCTATCCTCGTTGACATTGGTGATCTTAATCGCCTATTAGTGACGGACCCAGTTCAAACTATGCAAGGTCTAGTATATGCATGGAAGGACGTCAGTCTTAATCGCCTATTAGTGGCAGACCCAGTTCAAACCAGAATGGCCGTGCTACGCGTGACATGAACAATGGTCTTAATCGCCTATTAGTGGCGGACCCAGTTCAAACCCTATTCAAAATTTATTTTTCTATTTTTAATCAATGAATTAGAATTTATTTTCACTGCTTTCAAAAATAGTCCAAATGTAGTTGAAAAACATAATATACCTTATGTTAGCAAAAAAGTGCCGTTCGCTTTTTCGGCGCGGGGATTGAACTTTGGCTTTTTTTGCTTCTTCGGATTGAGAATAGCGTAGTGGTTAACTGCCATTATATCTAATCACTACCCTACCGGAAAATTTGAATTTAAGGATACCCGGTTTGGCGAAAACTTCCAAGTTGATTCTTTGCGCTACGCGGTACCGAAAAACCAACAACCTTGTTGTTTCTCTTTAGCTCCGTGAATTCGATTATCCTCGTGCTTCTATCAAATTCAATACGGAGAAATCAATGACAAAATATCCTGTGGTCATCGCCTACGACGTGAGTTGCAATCGTCGGCGCAGAAAGGTTGCTCAGATTCTAAAAGGATGGCGGCTGGAGGGCCAATATTCGGTAGTCGAAAGCTATGTTACTCACAAAGAAGCAAGTGAGCTAATGATTCAGCTCAGTGAGTTGATTGATCCTACCACGGATTCAGTTTTAATGGGTCGCCTTCATGATATAGAAACAACCAGAGGGATGGCGATTGGGCAACCTGCCTTTCAACAGTTTGGCATGATTCGGGTACATTAGAAATGGCAAAAGAAAAATCAAAGTGGTTTCTTTCCTGTTACGACATTCGTGATCCAAAACGTCTGAAGCGCGTCTTCAGGGTTTTTAAGAATGCAGGGATGCAAATGCAGTACTCTGTTTTCGTGATCAAAATGAAGAATCAGGAGTTACACCAATTTATGAAACAGCTCAACGGAATTATCGATCAGGAGAATGACGATATTCGTTTTTATCCAATCCGGCATCCAGGCCAACTTTGGATGTATGGTGAGTCTCGAAAAAATGCATTATCCGCAGAGCCGGTAAAGAATAGGAAGAACAAAGGGGTGCCAACATTATTGCTGGGGTTGAGTAAAAAGGTATCGGCCTTATTTGCTCGTCCTTCAAAATGAGTGATCTGATTCTGGTTCTGGATCACGCTGGAACGAGTCTTGAACTCGACGGTAAGTCTCTTTGTATTAAGCAACAGGGTCACCTCCGCCGCCGGGTGCCAATGGCATTGCTCAAGCAGGTGATTGTGCATGGGAATGTGATGGCCTCGACTGCAGTCTGGAGAATGCTTTGTTTTTACCAGATCGCTGTTGTCTGGTTGCCTAGACGGGGGAAGGGTGAAGTGGTTTATCTAAGCCATACGCTAAGTAATAGTTACCCCACACGAGCATCCCAACATACATTACCCAAGGACAAAAGAGTAGAAATTGCGAGGCAGATAATAAGTGGAAAACTGGAAAGTACGTTATCCTTCTGGCAGTGCGTGTCTCAGCGGGTTCCTCTGAAACCGAGCAGTAAAATGTCAACAGACAAGGAGATTACACAGTGTTTAAAAGCGGTGGCGTCAAAGCGCGCATTGGACCAGCTCATGGGACTGGAAGGCACGGCGGCTCGATCGCATTTTCAGGGTATCGCTCAACTCCTGAATCAGGAATGGGATTTCAATGGACGCAATCGGCGTCCGCCAAAGGACCCGTTGAATGTGCTGCTCTCTTTGGGTTACTCATTGTTATTGTCCCAAGCCCAACAAATGGTTGGTGCGTTTGGTTTTGATCCAGCGGTGGGGTTCGTTCATCAACCTTATCCCGGTCGACCATCACTTGCGCTGGATGTCATCGAATCGTTTCGGGCGGGTGTGGATTATTTCGCCCTCAGTCTCGTGTTCGATGAGACACTCAATCCGGGCCATTTTACAAAAAATCGAGGGCATTGCCTGATGAAGAAACAGGGTCGATCGATTTTCTATCGTTATTGGTATGACTTTCGAAAGGCGTGGCCGTTTTATGGTGGACAGATTTTCGATAACGAGAAACAGCTTGGGATGTTGATGCAAGCCCATTGCCTGCAAATGCAGCAGCGGTTGCTTCAGTTTGCTCAATCAGGAAAAAAAGATGAGCACAACATTGTTTGATCAGGTGTTGTCGCCAGAAAATTTCGCCATGGCGTGGAAGCGTTTACGATCAGATAAAGCACCCTGGGAACCCGGGCTAAGCTAGGATCGCTTCCAGCGAAACCACGTATTTTATTTGTTTATACTGCGTCAGCTACTGGAGGAATCTACTTATAGACCCAGTCTGGTTAGAAGATTTAATATTA
>JAALKB010000019.1:830-30407 GCA_011088265.1 Gammaproteobacteria bacterium | reverse complement strand
GCGGTGACTGGAGTCCAGACCTGGACTCTTACGAACTGGAATAATTGTCACCGCTCGTCTGGCGATCTCCGCCATCACCTCAAGAGTTGTTCCGTCATTAAGGCCGACTACTTCATAAGAATCGCCCATTTGCAAAGTTCCTTCCTCGGTTTGGCGGATCTGAATACTTGGATGCTCCAGGAATCGATCAACTCTTTCACTGATCAAAAGCTGACCTCGAACAGCGTGAATAGGTATGAGCATATCGAGATCATTATAAAAACCAGAATCGTCCATTTGTATTTGACGAGGGTGTTCCAGATGGCTCGAAGATCAATCGAGTCAGCGAACAACTTTCTCACAGTGAAAAACGGTATTACTCGTGGATACATCAAATCCTTTTTTTAACGCCCGAATCGAAATAGCCTTGGTCTCCGGGAGATAGATGCCACCAAGTATCTGAGTCCAACTCTGAAGTCCACGTAGTAGGTAAAGAGGATTTAAATGCCCATCGTGGGGAGAGTAGCTAGCACCAACTACCTCATCTGAAATCAAGGGCATTATTTGCTTCAGCTCAACGTAGTCGAGCATCTGGTATTTGAATTCGTTATGAGTATGTCGGCTAACAGCAGACATCTCTGACAGACGGTTATCCCATTCCTTTTCGGTGAGACAAAAATCAAAACCCCCATTCTGACTCAAACCGACATCGATCCCAGTCGCTTCCTGGAGGTTTTGCTCAAACAATGAATAATGCTTAGCTGCTAAACCACTCCATTTAGCGTATGGAGCATAGTTAGCACCTTTTCCTTGTACCCAAACCAACCCAAAATTACCACGGGAAGCCCGATAGTCCCTATCCCCTCCATCGAGAATGGCCACAGAGCCGCCTTTTCTGGCGATGCCACAGGCCACGGCTGAGCCAACCAGTCCTCCTCCAATGACAATGGTATCAAAACTCTTTTTCACGGGGCGATAGCCAACTTTCTAATTTATCGTTATCAGTTCTTCTATATTCTGCCAAAGTATAAACTCCCTGGATTTACTTTTTAAGCTAAATGCCATGAAAACAGAGGAGAATGGCTTATAAACGGCGTTAATATATATACTTTCGGAAAAAACTTCTAAACATTTATTCCCTATCCTTTCACATAGGATTCAGTGGGTAGATCCTTTTGTAACCAATCTGTAAACCCGCCATCCATATGGGCAACTTCGATACCGATATCAAGCAAAGCCTTGGCAGCCAATGCTGATCGCCATCCCCGGTTACAATGCAAGATAACTTCCTCCGCATCCTCGAAGTAGTCTTTAAAGTAGGGACTATCCGGATGCATCCAGAATTCCAACATGCCTCTGGGTATATGCTTCGTACCGGGAATACGGCCCTCTCTTTCCAATTCACGAATATCTCTTATATCAACAACCAACGTACCGGGTTTCATCCGGCGAGCATCGACATCCTCCGGTGTTAGGGTTGTCACTGCATTATCTGCGTTGACAATCATTGTTTCAAAGTCAACAACGGGCGATTTTAGTGTCATGTTTTTAATCTCTCTTCTCATTTTCAAACCGATTTTCACACGAAAATATCTTCATCGTGGTCACGGTCTCTCTACTCTGGCAGTTGCTCTGATGACAGCTTCACTTCCCTGGATATCTCTCTAAACATCTCCATGAATACCCCTTGATCGAGGGGGCGGGTTTGTGCCACCGATCTACCCAAAAATTATTTCGCGATTATTCTAGCCGATTCCTCATTCAATGACATTATCGACACAGCGGTTTCGGGAAATATCGAACGAGCCATAGAGTCTTCCAGCCACTCTGCTTTGATCACTATTAAGACAGCAAGATATTGTCTGGAAAATATCCTACCAACCAGACCTGATCGCAAAACTGCTACAATAAAGTGACCCATCACATTTATTGATGTCATGAACGATTCCAAATTTGATATTGAGAAAATCGACAGTAGACTATCAAGTCTGTATTCCTCCCATGAAGACAAATTGGCACACTATGATAGTTGGGCGGACAGCTATGATTCAGATTTGATTAATGATCTGGACTATGTGGCTCATCTCACCTCATCGCGAACATTTCTCAATATTGTCCCGGATAGAAGCTCAAAAATTTTGGATGTCGCCTGCGGAACTGGGTTGGTTGCTGAGGAACTTCGCAAAATGGGATATCAAAACATTGATGGAACAGATTTTTCATCGGAAATGATCCGGGTATCCAGAGCCAGAAACCTTTACACAAATTTGTTCCAACACGATTTCACCATGCCGCTGGAGCGCCAACCTCTATATGATGCTGTTATCTGCGTCGGACTATTTGCCTTCACAGTACCTGGCATTGCTAATATGTTCCATGTCGTCGAGGCAGTAAAACCCGGCGGAATATGTGTGATCACGGTAAATGGAGCAGCGTGGAAAGAACTGAATCTGGGAGCAGCAATAGAGGAAGAATCCGACAAACACGGTTTCGACATAGAACAGGTCGTTTGTGCGGATTATATTCGAAGCGAGAACATCGATTGCCGAATACTGGTTATACGACGTCCAGAGAATAGATAGCGATTTAGACGGGTACAAAAATCAGAAGCACCTGAATACTCGTACAAGTTGAAAAGCAGCTAAAAACCCCTATTCGTCTTCTCCCACGAGTAGATATCTCGGACCATTGCCTTCAGCGGACTTATGATCTCCCGAATTATAAAGCCTGCACTTTCCAAGAGACAAGCATCCACAACCGATACACTCAGATAAACGGTCTCGCATTCTTTGCAAACTTTCCATGCGTTGATCCAATTGTTTACGCCAATCACCCGATAGTTTCTCCCAGTCTTTCCTGGTCGGTGTTCGTTTCTCAGGGAGGCTTTCAAACGCCTTTCCTATTTCTACCAGGCTCAAGCCCAGTGTTTGTCCTATACGAATAACAGAAATTTTTCTCAGCATCGCCCTTTCATATCGACGTTGGTTTCCCATACCACGGGTAGATTGAATCAGTCCCCTGGACTCGTAAAAACGCAAAGCTGACGCGGAAACACCACATCATTTTGAGATTTCACCAATGGTCAGCAAATCGCTAGCGGTTTTTTTCATGGAAAATTGCTATATGTGAAATAAATAGACATTAAGGTGCTGTTTCAGAAACCTGTCAAACGAGCTTACAAAATTTTATAAAATTTGATACTTGACTTAAAGTTAACTTTAACTCTTATACTAAAGAAAACTCAAACACTTTTCTAACATCCGGACAAATTCATGAGCAATTCCCAAAACAACCCTCCAGTCGAAGCATCGGTCGTTGAGGCAAGCCCAGAGTCTGGTGCAACAAGTTGGATTTACGCCAAACCCCTTGAAGATATTGTGACCAAGGGTACGGCGTTGGCAAGAATTTCTGGAAAACAGGTTGCTCTTTTTAATACATCGGAGGGTATCAAAGCCTGCGATAATCGTTGTCCCCACGAGGGCTATCCCCTGACAGAGGGGAGTTTATCTGGGAAATGCACTCTCACCTGTAACTGGCACAATTGGAAGTTTGATTTAGATTCTGGTGACAATCTATACGGTGGCGACCAATTACGCACCTATCCCGTTGATATTCGTATAGGGGAAACTGGCCAGGAAGTCTGGATAGACGTTAGCGATCCACCCTATGCACAGCAATACGAGAAAATTAGGAATAATCTGCATGGTGCATTTATTGATCATAGCTATGACCGAATTGCGAGAGAGATTGCCAGACTGGAGAAAATTGGAGCCGATCCGCTAGACGCTATCAGACTATCGATAATGTGGTCTGTCGATCATCTGGAATTTGGGTGGACCCATGCCTATGCAGCCATGGCGGATTGGTTGTCAGTATATTTGGAATCAGAAGGAGACAAAGAATTGCAGCTGCTTTCTCTGGTGGAATGTGTTGCTCATACCTCATTCGATGTCCTACGGGAAGATGAATATCCTTTTAGTCCGAATACACAACCCTTTAATGCAAATGGATTCGTTGAGGCCATAGAATCTGAAGACGAGCCGACGGCCACAGCGATGATACGAGGAGGCTTGGCTCAAGGACTTCAATTTGAAGACTTTGAATACGCACTCACTCAAGCAGCATTTGCACACTATAATGATTTCGGCCACTCCTTAATCTATGTCACTAAAGCCCGGGAACTGATATTGATGCTTGGGATAGAAGTGGCAGAACCACTGCTTTTATCATTGGTTCGCAATCTGATATTTGCAACCAGAGAAGACAAAATACCGGAATTCCGGAGTTATCAATCCGTGTTGGAAAGCTGGACATCGACGCATACAGAAACCAATCGTGATTTAGCCTCGCCTTGTTCCGACCACTGGTTTAGAAAAGGAATTAAACCCTCATTGGAAACCACATTGAGTTTCAAACATCTCAGTGCAGACTCCATATTACACTCCGCTTTTGGATACATTAGCAAGAAATATGTTGAATTTCGACCTATCCCAGCAATATAAAACTCATATTAAGGTATCCGGAAACGTCAATTGGCTGGATTTCACCCATGGACTCACTTTTGCAAACGCGGTGAGAAAACAGTGCCAAAAGTTTCCAGCGTTGTGGCCCCAGGGTTTACTGCAAATGGCATGTTTTGCAGGCAGAAACGCGGCATTCGTCATAGACGAATGCCAATTTGATGAATGGAAGCCAGATTTATCGGACGGGAACCTGGACGCTCATATAGAAAATATACTGCAACAGGTTTTTGATCACGGATTAGATGAATATATCGTGTCCGTACATTGGATTAAGACAGCTCTTGCGGTGAAAGAAGAAATTAAATGCTGCAATGACGAGAGCGCCCAAATATTATTCGCCGCCCTAAACCGGTTCATTCACTCCCCCCTGAAAAGAAAACAACCACGCCGCACCGCCTACCAATCACTGGAATTCGTCGCAAAGGAATAGGCTAATCAATTTCAACTGCACTGCGGGTCATTAGCGATCCACTGATTGTTCACTGATCGCTCACTGGTTTCACATACTGGACTCTGACTCGTAGTACCGTTATTCCTTTTACACTAAACGAATTAATCGTTACTGATAACCATAATTTTCCTCTTGCTTCGAACCGGTTTTACGGTTTGGCTACAGTTTGGCTGGTGTGTCTTCACTAAATTTTCCAGCCTCTACTCGTGACCGGGTTCCGTTCATTTCATTTTCATTAGTTGAATCTGAATTTTGATGAAACAACGATTGCAATCGAAGCCCTTTGGTATCCGGAACGATGTGTCCGGTCATTTTCATTCCTGAAAACCTCGCCCACACCATTCGCTTCTTGGTTTCCTGGTGGGGCTGAAACCGATTCATATCTTCAACTGTCAATGAATCTCCCCTTATGAGATAACCCGACTGGATCGCCCGATCCATCAATTCGCAACCCCTACGGGTTCGAACCACCGCTGCATTAGAACCCAAATCCGTTTTTTGGGACACCCAATCTGGTGATCCACCATCCCAAGTGTCAGAAGCTGCTATATCAGCAGAGTCGCCGATACCATCCGGGCAGACTTTACATCGTGGCGGTAATTGCCATGCGGAATCATCCTCGCCCCAGAATTCGAGATAGTTTTTGCTTATAACTCTGCCATCCTGGGTTTTAATCGTAGTGGGACCAGGACATCCATAGCCACGATATCTGAGCGAAGTTACCTCATCAAAATTTACATCCAGATTCTTGAGAAACTTTCGCATTCCAGCGGGCTCCATAAACCCTCCACAAACCATGGTCAACATATAGAGGCAGTAGCGATCCACACGTTCATCGTGCCTCGCATAGTTTCTCAACGCGCTGATATCACAGGGAGTGCCAATGAAAGCAAACTTCTCCTTTTTCTCCTCGGCCTGATTCAGTACTTCTACAATGTCCTCCAGCGTTGCCGTGGGTCCATATCTCGACCCCGAAGCTTCAAGCACCTGCTCAACACTTCGACTAATAAAGGGTTGTCCAAAAGTTGGATTATGTGATGGTTCATGAGCGTGTAAAATGAAATCCACCTCACCAGATTCAATTAAATACAAACCCAGACCGGTCAATAGGCCACCAGTGGAAGCCATATGCCGAATCCTGGGACTTGCTGCATAGGAAAAATAGATCTCCTGAAAGATGCCCCAAACATCATCATTCTTACTGCCCTCATCGACCAGAGATTCAGGCATGCCCTCTACCCGTGTTCCCGGGCATACATCCATAATCTTATCAACTTCAGCATGTTTGAGAGTCTGCTGTATTAATGGTCTCTCGTATCCATTTGCTACGATTTCCATTTTTATCTTTTCAGGTCCAACCAGACTTTGACAAATACCGCAACCAATACACATTCCATGTTCGGTTATCTGGTTAAATTTCTGGTTTGGGGTCAAACCTGACTGAAGAGTTTTCAAGTAATCTGAAGCCATTTCTCTCAAAAATATTTGTTTTAAGGAGTCTTATTTCCAGTATACCAGATTGCATGGAAAGTTTATATTGAGAAATTTCAACAGCTAATCCATCATCGTCAAAATACTATCGGGAGCCTTTACTCCAATCCCTACAACATTCACAGTGATTTGACAGTCATGATTAGAGCATTGGGGTTTAAAGAACATTGGGGTTTAATGATTTATACAGTAAAATCCAGGCGGACAAATATCTCAGAGGTATGGCCCCATCACTTCAAGAAGAATTCGGCTGGATGGCAAGGACAATATTTTTCGATTTTCTGACTATCGATTCCAGTCAATAATGATCCTGATACCGCTCTGAGCGTTCTTAGATAATGTAATAAATCGCAATAAATCACAATAAATCGTTCGTGCATTCACCTACTGAGAATCTAACAATCCATGCAAAATCACCAAAAGTTTTATATTAATGGGCAATGGGTGGACCCGCTTACAGATGAAAGAATCGACGTCATTAACCCTGCCACAGAAAAAGCATTCAGCCAAATAGGGTCTGCCGGAGCTGAAGACGTTGATCGGGCGGTTAATGCTGCCCGGGATGCGTTCAACACTTACTCCACATGGGATGTCGAACAACGATTGACCCTACTTGAAGCGATCCTTGAATCTTACAAAGAACGATATGACGACATTGCTGGGGCAATTTCCATGGAGATGGGAGCGCCTCTGGATCTGGCGAGAGGTTACCAAACCCAATTAGGACAGAGCCACATTGTTGCTGCAATGCAGTCACTTCGTCGGTTTCGTTTTGAATCCGAAGAAGATGGGATGGTTTTACGGCATGAGCCCATTGGGGTCTGCGGATTGATTACTCCATGGAACTGGCCTTTAAGTCAGGTAGCTGTCAAAGTGTTCCCAGCATTAGCCGCAGGTTGTACAGTTGTATTGAAACCGAGCGAAGAGTCTCCTCTGGGAGCCATGGTGTTTGCTGAGGTTATGGATCAGGCTGGCGTTCCTCCTGGAGTGTTCAATTTGATTAACGGTTATGGCCCCGTGGCGGGCAATGCCATAAGTTCACACCCCAACATTGACATGATTTCATTCACAGGCTCTACCCGAGGTGGCATCGCAGTCGCCAAGTCTGCAGCCAACAGCGTCAAACGTGTTGGACAGGAACTAGGGGGGAAGTCCGCCAATATTATTCTGGAAGATGCTAACTTGTCGGAAGCAGTCATAAAAGGTATCCACTATGGCATGGGAAACAGCGGGCAGTCCTGCAATGCCCCCACTCGAATGCTGGTTCCTGAAGCAAAAATGGACGAAGCCATCGAAGCAGCCCAGATCGCTGTCGGTCAAATTACCGTTGATGACCCTGCGTTAGCTGGAGACCATCTCGGACCAGTCATCAACCTCTCACAGTTTGAAAAGATACAGGAGCTTATTCACAGAGGCATTAACGAAGGAGCAACACTGATCGCCGGCGGACCGGGCAGGCCCAGCAATTTCGAAACGGGTTATTACGTAAAACCTACAGTGTTTGCGAATGTCGACAATAATATGGTCATCGCCAGAGAGGAAATATTCGGCCCAGTGATCTGCATCATTGGCTACCAGAATGAAGAAGAAGCCATCCGGATAGCCAATGATTCTGACTATGGTCTCGCTGGATACGTTTGCTCGGAAAATATGGAACATGCGAAAGCCATCGCGAGTCGTTTGCGCGCAGGACAAATCGCGATCAACTATAAAGGCGGGAATGCCGAAACCCCCTTTGGAGGTTATAAACAATCCGGCAATGGACGAGACAGGGGTAAATGGGGATTGTTAGAGTTTCTCGAAGTAAAGGCAATTACCGGACTATAAATGACTGGACTATAAATGGCATGAGCCTTTACACTGTTCTGCTTGAATTCCAGACTGGCCCTCGCCAGTCCTCCAACACACAAAATACCGCGATAAAAATACCGCGATAACCGATAACCTTATCCACCCTCGACAACTTTTTCGACAAAGGCGGAATAAGCCGGTTGGGCTACCAGGAGACTACCAATCAAGAGGCCACGGACAGAAAACTACCGATACTGATTGGCAAACATTAAGACGGCATTGACAAAGTGCTGACGGATCCGTTCCAGACGATCACCGTGATGGAGCACTGTTTTTGAGACTATTCTTTTCTTTACATTTTGCCCTCCCTGGGTTTCTACAGATACCTAGGCAACAATGTGGTCAGAGCCGCTTAACATTCCAGTGAAAAATGCATTCGCATCGCTTCTCACTCTGAGCCGTTCGATTTCCACTTTAATATTTCTTTGACTGGAGGTGGAAATCATGCCGGCATATTGCATGGCAGTAAGGATGCCGTACTCCAGATTCATTTCTTCATATACATCCACTTTTTCCCATTGTGCCCTGACTCTGGGAGCCAACTCAACGGTGATATTGCGATACGACTTTGCTGGACTAACAATTAAATTTTCATCGTCAGCTTTTCTCGGGCTGGCTGGGTTATTGACTGAATTATTGTCATCAACAAAACTGACGAAGTCCCCCTGTAAATTAACCGCTGTTCTATTTCTTCCTCTTACGCATTCATATTGGGTTTCGCTAGTGTAGAAAACGTTTTTGAAATTACTAATAACCCTCACCACTCCAGAGGCACCGATGTTATTTGCATATTGTTTCAGTTCTTCATGGACCTGAACAAACAAGCTATCACAAAGGGTTTTTAATACCATATCGTACTGTTTCTGGGCTTCATTTCGGGTCAAGCCTGTGGCTGCTGAAGCCTTGGGCTTTCTGGGAGTACTGCCCCGGATGGTAAACCCTCTATTCTCGATTTTCCCTAAGGCTTCAGGGTAAGTTTGATTGCCGAAATAAACCGGAATATCATTATATCCCTGTTGGCCCTGTAACGCCTCAGCGATACTGAATTTGATCCGTATTGTTCTGGCATGGGCTGGATGAAACACCATTATCCCAAGTATCAACCAGGAAAAAATCAATGTTCTCAGCCATCCTGGACCCATCGCTCCTGACTTTATCGTAATCTGCATCTTCTTCTTAACTCCGCTACCCTTATCATGGGAGACTGTGTATGGTTTCTACCTCATTTTGTACGCGGGCTTCTATTCGCTTTACCAATTTTTTATAGCCCGAGCCTTCAGGTATAGTGAATCAGACAAAAAAAGTCCACCAAAAATATTGCCTTCCTGTCAGAGGGCTTTTGGTGGACGAATGATCCGGAGCATGACATTCAACGGAAGCGGAGGATTAAAACCGGACAAACGAAATTAGTCTTTTAAATTCCATCACTGGGGGTCAATACCCGTTCAGCTTGTTTTTCAGGAGAGAGGGACTGAAATTCTTCCCATCCCGCATCATAAATTGCTTCATAGGCCGCCTTGTTTTCACTGAACCAGGCATCGGCTGATTCGGCTAGTTCATAACGTTGAGTACCATCTTTCCATTTAAGAAATCGATCATCATCAGTATTAAACTTCGTGGTGCCATCGGTTTTTAACGGGGTTGGAGCAAATCTTGACGGCCATATCGGGCGAATAATCACATAATAGGTTTTATTCGCCTCAACCTCTGCTGGCATGAAATCAACGTCCTGGATATGGGTCATAAATACTTTTTTACCCGGTTTGGTCCGATGCGCGATTTTCGACTTATCTGCCATGGTCCCTACAAAAGACAGCTCACCATCGCTCTTCTCAAACAGGTTCATGCTCACGCCACCCATAATAAACGAGGATCGCATAAAGACCACCACTGCAGAGTCGTCGCTAGGCGCCGGTATTTCATTGGTCTCTGACTTAATACTATGGCTGGTCATACATCCGGTTAACACTAACGCAGCGGATAACATAGCAGCGAGTTTCATTACTTTTTTCATACTGGTAGTTTTATTGTCAGATTAAGGAATAAGGTAGCTATCAATACAAACTGGATTTAACGGTAGTCTGATCCGTTCAATATAATTCCAATCCTTTGGCCTGGAGCGAATCAGACTGCTTGGGTCGATTCTAAAGGTGAAGGGTTCGATATAAAATCACCAAAAAGTACTATTCCTGCATGAATATCTGCATTTAGAGCAGGCCTTCTCAGATTGAAAAACGTCCATCCGTCTGCTAATTGCAATTCCACTCTCTTGTAACCAGTAACATTACACTATCCGTATTATCGATACTTTCCATCGGTTGAACTCGCCACACTCACCAGACATACGTCCTCCGTCCTACTCGATTAAACCATCCTTAGTCAGCGATAGCCTCCATTAAGCTCAGGAATAGCTTGACCTCTTCGATAGTGTTGTAATGGCACATGGATACTCGAACACAGTTTTCCATACCCAGGGGAATCAACACATTTCCTGAAAAATAATCGTTCTTTCGAACATGAGTCCGCACCCCGCCCTCGTTTAATTTTGTCACTACTTCCGCAGAAGGCACTCCTTCAACCGCCAATGAAACCAGCCCTTCCCGATAAGGGTTATCGTATCCACCGATGGCAAAAACCCTGGGCATATCTTTCAGGCCTTTTTGTCCATGAACGCCGTTGCACATGGCATCAACCAGTGTCGCTTCATGCTTGCTCATGGCTTTCCCCGCCTCAACAAGTCGAGTTCTGCGATCGTCGGAATCCGTAAAATGGGAACCTAACCAGTCGAGATAATTGACGACTTCCGAAAAAGTAGCAAAGGCTGACGTATCTCTGGTTCCAAGTTCCCAGAAATCTTCTGCCGTGCCATCTAATTTGTCATGGGGTAATACGCTTAATCTGGGAGAGACCCAAGCAACCCCATAATTATGTTTGGAAAAAACTTTATAGGCAGAGACTGCAAAAGCATCGATATTGTAGTCATCCAGATCCAGTGCCCCATGAGCCGCGTGCTGGATACCATCAACGATAATGTAACAATCCGGCGATACTGATCGAATGGCTTCCACTACTTTCTTAACGTCTACCCCCATTCCAGTAACTGGGCTGGTTTGAATTATGGTGGCTACCCGGGTATTGGGGGTAACGTATTTTTCGTAGTCTTCCGGGGTAATTGCAGCGGTATCATCGTTATGAGGAATAGACACGTACTTCTTATTTCCAATTTCGCACCAACGTTGACAGGCACTAACTGTGGCGGGATGCTCCAACGTACTTCCTAGCACTTCTCCACCCTTTTCCGCTCCCAGAATCGCAGTGCGCACTAACCGAAACAGTAGCTCTGTTCCACTCTCCCCAACAAAGACTAATCCATTATCGACCCCCAGAAACAACTTAATGTCCTTACGAGCCTTATCAATCACCCTGACCAGCTCGTGGGAAGCAGGATTATCCCGACCCTGGTTATCAGGGATGGCGGCGAAATGTGTATTCACTTCTACCACTGATTTAAGCGTAAGTGAGCCTCCAGCATTTTCAAAAAATACCCTTTTTCCCTGATAGGGACAGTTATCAACATGGTGGAACCGGTTACGAATTTCTGTGAGTAATTGAGGATTAAACATGGTCTGTTCGTTCTTAAAATTGAAATATATATCGACGATATGGATTTAGAGATACGAATGGAAATACAAATACAGAATAATTTTCTTTATTCCAGCAGATGATTTCAGCAAATGGTAAATCTCTCTAACTCCGCCTTTACCGAGGTTTCGTTACCTTCGTCCAGACTCAATCGTCTGAACTCCAGACACTAATCTTTTTCGGAATCAATCCTGTTCATCATGCCGTCATCGTATCGACGGCCGTAGACGGTATCTTCATTGATTAACTCGTCAAGTTGTTGCACAACGGAACCAGGCAATGAGATATCTCCGGCTCCGGCGTTTTCAATCATATGATCGATGCGTTTAGTGCCTGGGATAGGAACCAGATCATCCTGGGCAAGCAGCCAGGCAAGGGCCAACTGCGCCATGGTGCAGCCTTGCTCTTCGGCAATACGAGCATATGGTACAAGGAGTTTTGTATTTTTGTTGTAATTCTCCGGCTCAAACCGGGGTCGGGCAACTTCAGTGCGGATATCGCCTTCCTCCATCTGTGATATCTCAATGGATTTTCCGGTAAGAAATTATCTTGCCAATGGAGAAAAAGGGACAAACGTGACGCCCAGTTCCCGGCAGGTTGCCAACATTTTTCTTTCCGGAGTACGACTCCAAAGTGAATATTCCGATTGCACTGCGGTAATCGGATGGGTTGCATGGGCTCGGCGCAGGCTCCGTGAACTGGTTTCAGAAATACCAATGGTTTGAATTTTTCCTTCCTCCACGAGTCTGGAGAGCGCCCCTATGCTTTCTTCAATAGGAACCCGGTGATCAATTCGATGAAGATAATACAAATCAATCACCTCAGTGTTCAACCTCTGCAAACTTTCTTCACAGGTTTTTTTCAACACTTCAGGTCGACCATTCACTTCGGTTACGTCTTCCTCATTGCGAAAAATGCCGCACTTACTCGCAAGCACATAGTCATTTCGGCGGTGTGAAAGATACTTTCCTATAATGGACTCGCTATGCCCCATTCCATACATGGCAGCAGTATCAAAAAAGGTATAGCCATTATCCAACGCCTGATTGAAAAGGGCTCCTGCCTCCTCATCTGATGGCAGCGAACCATAACCCATGGAAATATTCATACAGCCAAGACCGATGGCTGAAACTGAGAATGGGCCAAGTTTTCTATGATGCATGGTTATTGTTTGGGTTGGTTAAATTACATTGTGAGTCAAACCAGGTAAAACGGGCTAGGTAAAACAGACCAGGTAAAATTAAGGTCGAGACAGGATTCAGATAAAAAACAAAGGAGAAAGAACAATAAGATAGATAAACTCCGAACTCTCATTAACCTGGGCTTTCACAAATAGGAACGTGGGGATGCTATCTTGAAGTGAATATCAAAAGCAAATCTTCGTTGGCTTAATCAACTCCCAGGATATCGCGACATCGAACATGATATTGAACGTGGTATCGCCCATTGGCCTCATGAACCGGCTATAATGAAAAGGTCATAATAATAGCCTGATTCGATCTAATTGGATTCCAATACAGCAAAGGCGCAAAAGGCTCGTGTTGACCAGAGATAGCCTGGTTCCATCATTCCTGCCGACCGGTCCAGCGTTAACTACCGTTAACTACATGGTATCCGTAAATTTATAATACGTCGACAAGTCAATCCAGGTCCACCGATTTCCAATGCGCTGATTTCCAATGAATGAACCAATTGAGAGAATTCCGTGAAGTGATGGACTCTGCTTCAGGCCAACCATATGAACGTTCCGGTGTGCTACCCTCCTCTCCCAATCGACTTGAGACTCTATTGCAGAATCTCCCTGGGATGGCCTACCGATGTTTGAATCGCACCCATTGGCCTATGGATTTTGTTTCAGATGGATGCTTTGAATTATGTGGATATCATCGATCAGAGATTGAAAATCAAAGTGTCTTGTGGGGAGACTTCACTCACCCTCAGGATATCCGGGAAGTGGATAGGAAGGTTCGCCTCGCCACGGAACAACGACAGCCGTTTGAGGTGGAATACCGAATTATCGCAAAGGACGGAACTCAAAAATGGGTTTGGGAACGCGGTCGGGTCGTGGATATTCGACATGATGGTGTGGCGGTATTGGAAGGCTTTATTACGGATATCACGGATAGAAAACTCTCTGAAGCTGCTTACATTCATGCTAATGCCTTTGCTCAGGCGGTGGTGGATTCTGTTACCGAAGCAGTGATCACTATTGATAATCAGGGGCATATTGAGTCTTTCAATCAGGCGGCCCAGGGAATGTTCGCTTTTCGGTCCACAGAAGTGATCGGAGATCAATGCCGGATATTAATTCGAACTTCTAACTACCGGGAGTTTGATCAGTTTTTTAAACACTGCCGGGACCAGCTTGATCCCGGCAATCCTGCAAGGCCAACCAGTATTGGAATGGAAACCAGAGGAAACAAAAAAACCGGAGAATTTTTTCCAGTACACCTCACGATTGGTCCAGTGCAGGATAAGATAGAAACTAAATATGTCTTGCTTATTCGCGATCTGACGGAACAAAAAGCCGCAGAAAAAGAAGCCGCAGACCAACGGGAACTACTGGCTCATGCGGATCGGCTTAATACACTGGGAGAAACCGCAGGCATCGCCCACGAGATCAATCAACCCTTAACAGCCATATCAATGTATGCCAATTCTGGTTTGAGTTTTCTTGATCGAGGGCCTAAGGATCTGAGCCGGGCCAGGGAGGCACTTAACAAGTTAAGTGAGCAGGCCCATCGAGCGGGTGCGATTATCGAACATATGCAGAAGATGACCCGACCCCGGGATAGTCGGCATGAAATCACCAATTGCGAATCTCTTATCCGGGATGTTCATAAACTTGCAGAGGTTGAAGCCCAGTCAAGGAATTTCGTTATTGTGCTGGATCTGCCTGTCAAGATACCAAGGGTCAAATGTGACCCAATTCAAATCCAGCAGGTTATCTTTAATCTTTTAAGAAATGGGATGGAAGCAATGGAATCATGTTCATCAAGACAGGAACGCAGAATCATACTCAGCGTACGCGTCATAAAAGACGGAATAAATAAAACCATGGCAGATAGGCAAATATCAGATAAGCAAACAATAGAGAAGCAGATAAAAATTTCTATTGTTGATAAAGGACCCGGCATCCCAACCGACGTCGGGGAACAGTTATATCAACCATTTGCAACCACCAAATCTTCTGGCATGGGCTTAGGTCTGTCTATTAGTCGATCTATTATCTCGGCCCATCATGGCGTTCTCGAATACGCCAACAATCCTTCTAAAGGAGCCACCTTTTATTTTACGCTTCCTTGTGTATCTCTCGATGCGCTAGTGGATCAGACCGGTGAATAGTCTTCCCATAAGCCCGGGCAAACCTCAAAGCCCCGATACCACCTCCACAATGGTTCAGAAGGTATTTATCATCGATGACGATGTGGCGGTAAGAGACGCCATGGGCATGTTGTTAGACTCAGAAGATCTCCCCCATGTGGGTTTCGAATCCGCTGATAGCTTCCTCGGTTTCTATGACGGCAATCAATCCGGATGTCTGGTTTTAGACATTCGCATGCCCGGCATGACGGGATTGGAACTGCAAAAAGTCATGTCAAAATTCCAGTCATTGCTACCCATTATTTTTATTACCGGTCATGGTGACATTCCCATGGCTGTTGAAGCCATGCGACACGGAGCATTTGATTTTTTGCGGAAACCCATTCAGGAACCAGTCCTGATCCAACGCATTAAGCAGGCTCTGAATGTGGAAACGAATTTGCAGTCAAGAAAGCTAACCAGAGAAAAACTCCACGACCGGATTGACTCATTGACCCACAGGGAGTTTCAGGTATTCGAGGAGGTCGCCCAGGGCCATGCGAATAAGGCCATTGCAGTGACGCTTGACATCAGTGAGCGTACCGTGGAAGTCCATCGTGCTCAGGTAATGAAAAAACTCGCAACCCGTAGCATTGCTGAAGTAGTTCGTATTCATATTGAATTTGAGCTGTTCAAACAATTCAGGAATCCCCCCAGAAATCTTCTGCAAAAACCGTGAGCGGTAACTCTGAGCAAAAATAATCCACTCTGGGTTTAACCGAATTATCGACACGTCAACGGGGTCATTTTGTTGAATACTCATCTACGGGATTTCCACAATACACCACAAAGAAAATAATCCCTAAACTGCTGGTGGATTTCTCGTAGATTTCTTGCGGATTTCTTGCGGATTTAGTGAGCCTGGTGGGCTTGGTAGATTTAAAATAAGCACTGATGGGCCTGAATCTATTCACTTTATCCTTAAAGTCATGATCAATTGCGGTTTCTAATTGAATACGGTTGTTATGATTTGCATGGAACAGTCTCAACAAGTAACCAACTACGAGATCTGTAAAATGGTTTCCTGATGCAGGATGATATTAGAGATCTGGATTTCCCCATATTGGGGCCAGGCATAGCTACTGGCAGGGTTTTCATTTCCATTTAGTTATTTGGGCCCCCAAGACTAAAACCAGAACTCGAACCAGAACTAAAACCAGAACTTGAAGCCATTACCGGATTGCCTCATTGACGCAACTGTAAAAAGAGAAACTGTGCATTTATTAAACGTCAACTATTAAATATCAACTGGAGAATACCTATGACAAAACGCGTTGCGGTTATTGGTGCTGGTCCGAGTGGCCTGGCACAATTGAGAGCATTTCAGTCCGCCAAAGAAAAGGGGGCAGAAGTTCCTGAAGTTGTCTGCTTCGAAAAACAATCCAATTGGGGTGGTTTATGGAACTATAGCTGGCGTACTGGTCTGGACGAAAATGGTGAACCGGTACACTGTAGTATGTATCGATATCTTTGGTCTAATGGACCGAAAGAAGGATTAGAATTCGCAGACTATTCATTTGAAGAACACTTTGGTCGACCCATAGCATCCTATCCTCCTCGCGCTGTTTTATTCGATTACATTGAAGGTCGGGTAAAAAAAGCCGGAGTCAGACACATGATTCGTTTTGACTCTCCAGTAAGACACGTTACATATGATGAAGATAGCGGGATGTTCAAGGTCACGGTCCAGGATCATTCCAAAGACGTGGAATATACCGAAGATTTTGACTACGTGATTGTGGCTTCCGGTCACTTCTCTACCCCTAATGTCCCTGAGTTTCCCGGCTTTGATAGCTTCAACGGTCGAGTCCTGCATGCCCATGATTTTCGCGACGCGCTGGAGTATAAAGACAAGGATATTCTAATCATTGGTACCTCCTATTCCGCTGAAGACATTGGATCCCAATGTTGGAAATACGGCGCCAAATCCATCACTGTATCCCATCGCACAGCACCCATGGGCTATAAGTGGCCAGATAATTGGCAGGAAGTCCCTCTGCTTGAAAGCGTCAATAATAACACCGCTACTTTTATTGACGGCACAAAAAAGGAGATTGACGCCATCATTCTTTGCACTGGATATCTTCACCATTTCCCATTCATGGCGGAAGACTTAAGGCTGAAAACCAACAATCGACTCTATCCCGTGAATCTCTACAACGGTGTAGTATGGGAGCATAACCCAAAATTGATGTATCTCGGAATGCAGGACCAGTGGTTCACGTTTAACATGTTTGATGCTCAGGCCTGGTATGCACGGGATATCACCATGGATAGAATCAGCGTTCCCTCCCAGCAGGAAATGCACGCCGACATTGATCATTGGCGAGACCTTGAAGATAACATTCCAGACGATTATGGCGCCATTGCCTACCAGGGTGACTACACCCTAAAATTGATGGAGATGACGGATTATCCGCCATTTGATATCAGTGATGCGGTGCAGGCTTTCCTTGATTGGAAAAAGCACAAAAAGCAAAATATCATGACTTTTCGCGATCACGGCTATAAGTCAGCCTTAACCGGAACCATGGCTCCCGCTCACCATACCCCCTGGAAGGATGCACTGGACGACTCCCTTGAGAGTTATCTACAAACCGAAGCATAAGTTCCCAACTCATTGCTTTGCGCTATGGAGAGGTCTCACTTCGGATGAGACCTCTTTTTTTGCACTTTTTAATCAAATCGTTCAGGTTTCATCTTTTGGTTCCTAATCTCCTGACTCCGGCGCTTTGGTTCTAACCTGTATAGTCCTGAACTCCAACCCTGAAATTCTGCCCTGGTCATTTCAGCCTTGCCTCCTGCTTGCCGCCATTGCTCTTGAACCGCCGCAATACCCTACAATACCATGGGGTTCTGTTCATTATATCTACAGGCCTTCATATCTATAAGTCTTCCCATCCTTCCCGTTTCTGTCTGGCCTTCTTTGGAAACCATATTCGACTGTGTTGCCCGTCTACCTCAGACTGGCCCCGTGTCTCTATGCGAAGAAATGATGAACCATTGGGCTTTAACGAAGACAATCAGGTTAACACTGTCCGTCGGAAAAGCGCTCTCCAAATGATCACCTGACGTTTTATCCTCTATCAAAAACCTCCAAAAAATGCTGACTCATGCCGCAAAAATATGCAAGAATCCCGAAAATCCTGTGTGCACATCAAATATCTGGTTTTTGTTGAAAATAATAGCGCTTTTTGTTCCATAATCCCTGACTACCTGTCTCCCTAAAATCAGATCCGCTACCTTAATAATGACACCACCCAATCCATCTCTTTCCCAGTCAGGTACCAAGCCCTCCTTAACCTATTTTCATGGCGTAATTCTCGTAATAATGGCCGGGGTCTTTTGGTCTACTATGGGAATCGGTATTCGGCTCATAGAAGAAGCTAATGTCTGGCAGATTCTCTTTTATCGCTCTTTATCACTGTCCTGCTTCCTGTTTGTCGTTATTGGTTTTCGTTCAAAGTATCAACCAATCAAAACCATAGCAAAGTCAGGAATTGCCGGTGTAGCCGGTGGCCTGGGACTAGTCGTCGCATTTTCCGGAGGAGTGTATTCAATTCAAACCACTACCGTGGCCAATGCGATGTTCCTTTTTGCATCTGCACCATTTTTCGCTGCAATTCTAGGGCGTATTCTTCTGCGAGAAAAGGTTCGCACTGGTACCTGGATTGCCATTGTGATCGCACTAACCGGCATTGCAATCATGGTTCGGCAAGGGATTTCCGCGGGGCATCTGGAAGGAAATGTATCGGCGTTATTGTCTGCATTGGGTTTCGCGATATTCACCATAGCCCTGCGATGGAAAAAGCTAACTGATATGTTACCGGCGGTTTTCCTCGCGGGAGTATTCACCGCTGCCATTTGTGCACTGATCTGTATGTCGAAAGGTTATTCATTTTCATTACCCACAAACGACGTCGCCATTGCTGTTTCCATGGGAATGTTCCAGGTTGGATTGGGATTGGTCATCTACACTATCGGTTCTACTGTAGTACCCGCAGTGGAACTCACTTTGCTATCAATGACAGAAGTTTTGCTTGGGCCGGTTTGGGTATGGCTGTTTATGAGCGAAACCGTTAGCACTAATACTCTGGTTGGTGGTGGCATTGTCCTACTCGCCATTGTCTGGAACGCGTTAACCGGATTAAGACGAAAACCAGTGCCTGTGCTGTAGTCTCTCTTCTCAATTCGAATGAGGCAGATTTTCATCCGGTTATTTACAGAGAATCCCTATTCGTGAATTTTTAGCCTGATTTTAATCCATTTGATGGATTAAGATTAGATGGATAAAGATTGGATAGTTAAAGACTGAATAGTTAAAGATTGAATTGATCTTCATCAATACGTATCCATAGAATGCGTATCCACAGACCAGAAATACGAAGCCCTGGTCCCGCTTTGACTCTCTTATTGTTATTCGGTTGCATACAGCGTAAGTGATCGTTATGATTCCGAGGGTTACTGACATCAGGAAAACCTTACACCAGGCAAAGACAGTCTTTACCAATTACCGTCATGTTTGACACAGCCAAATAAAACCCATGACCACCAATGCAATTGCCGTCAATGGCGTTGATAAAGTTTATGGTAGCGGCGCTAATGCCGTTACCGCATTGCAAAACATTCATCTTGAAATCAAGGATCAGGAGTTTTTTACCCTACTTGGTCCCTCTGGATGCGGAAAAACTACCCTTTTAAGGCTGATAGCCGGCTTTGAACAACCCAACCAGGGGGAAATTTTACTGTTTGGTGAACATCTGGAAGGGCTGGAACCCAATCAACGACCAGTAAACACCGTGTTTCAGAACTATTCCTTATTTCCCCATATGACAATTTCGGAAAATATCGGTTTCGGATTGAAGATGCAGGGAGTGGATTCCGCTCAAATCAATACCACAGTGGGGGAAATGCTTGAGCTGGTGAAGATGCAGGAATACGGTAGCCGGAAACCCAATCAGCTTTCCGGGGGGCAACAACAGCGTATTGCTCTTGCTAGAGCTCTGGCACCGAAACCAAAAGTACTATTACTGGATGAACCGTTCTCTGCGCTGGACCTCAAACTCCGTCAGGCCATGCGCCACGAACTAAAACAACTACAAAAAGAAACTGGTATCACCTTTGTGTTCGTTACTCACGATCAGGAAGAAGCAATGAGCATGAGTGACCGCATCGCTGTTATGTCTCAAGGGAAAGTCCAGCAACTCGATGCCCCTGAGACGATTTACGAAATGCCGGAGAATCGATTTGTTGCTAACTTTATTGGGGACGTTAACCTCATTGAGGCCACCTTAACCCGACGCCATAACGAAAATTTGATTTGTGCTGCAGGTGCTATGGAAATCATCGCCAAACCGGGCCGAAGCCATTCAACCCTTGTCGATGGTCAAAATATTCAGCTCGCCGTACGTCCCGAAAAACTACAAATCACTGAGATCGGAGAAGGTGCCATTGACGCCATCGTCCTCGATTCCATGTACATCGGTACAGATCGATTTTTTACTGCCCAATGCAGCAATGATCTGGTGTTGGAAGTCCGTATGCAGAATAGCCACCTACAGGAGCGACCCCCAGCCTCCGGGGACCGGGTAGGACTTAGTATCCCTCCGGGCTCTGCGGTGGTATTAAACGATTAACGGATAAACTTCCAATAATTAAACTGATGGCAATACAACTATCCACCTGAAGCCCATGAACCAGGAAACAGAATATTACCATGGCGTTTAACCTACCCGAGAACCCCAATACCCGACGCTGGCTTGGTCTAATGCCCGCCATACTGACGATATTCTTTTTTATGGTGATCCCCATTACCATACTCGGCGTTTTTTCTTTCAAACCCGCCGATCCCTATGGCGGTGTTGAATCCGGTTTTAGTCTGGAGGCCTGGATACAACTGTTTTTTGAACGGGATCTGGACGATTCTCTGATTTTCGAACCTGTCTATTTACAGATTATTCTTCGCTCCATCATTTTGGGGTTGCTCGCTACTGCCGCCAGCTTGCTAATGGGTTTTCCGGTGGCGTGGTATATCGTTCAGCAACCTACCCGTCAACGTGATTTACTTCTATTTCTGGTTACTATCCCGTTCTGGACGAATTTGCTAATTCGCGCATATGCCTGGATTTTAATTCTTGGCAAAGATGGCATGATTGAAAAACCACTTTATGGGCTTGGCCTAATTGATGAATCTCTGGAGTTGATGTACGGCAATCTGGCCATTGGTGTTGGACTGATATACAGTTACATCCCTCTCATGATTCTTCCCATTTACGCCAGCCTCGAAAAACTGGACACCAGTTTGATCGAAGCCGCGAGAGATCTCTATGCGAATCGTTGGACCGTGATCAGAAGAATTGTTATTCCACTGTGTTTACCCGGTATTGTGGCGGGATGCATATTGGTATTCGTACTTAGTCTCGGTGATTTCATCTCACCATCGGTATTAGGCGGCGGAAAACGCATGATGCTAAGTAACCTCATTCAGTTTCAATTTTCGTCAGCAAGAAACTGGCCCTTTGGTGGTGCATTGACAATGTTACTATTGTTAATGGTGGCCATCGGATCCTGGTTCTATATGCGAGTCTCAGCAAAAGACGGGGCGGTTGAACACTGATGGCTAAAAGCATGAATACACCAAAAAAAACGCGAAACCCCATTAACTGGCTTAAGGCATGGAGTCATCTTTTTTTCCTCTATCTTTATGCACCAATTGCTGTACTTATCATTTACTCCTTCAATGACAATCGTATTGCCCAGGTCTGGACCGAATTTTCTACCAAGTGGTATGTCAAGGCCTTTACCAATGAAGACATCCAAAGAGCGATAGTCAATAGCTTAAAAGTAGCCTTTGTAGCCACCATCGTTTCTACGCTGTTTGCTACCATGGCAGCGCTAGTCCTGTTCCGACCCAAATTTCGAGGGCAAGTCATCAGTAATGCCATTATCAGCTTACCCCTGTTGGTGCCCGAAATTGCCACTGCGGTAGCTACGCTGAGCTTTTTTGCTGCCATCAAATTTCCCCTTGGCTTAACCTCCATTATCATCGCCCACATTGTGTTCTGTATCCCCTTTGCATTTATGCCAATTCGAGCTCGACTTGCGGGTATGGACCAAACACTCCAGGAAGCAGGGAAAGACCTTTATGCAAACGAATGGCAGGTGTTCTACTATGTTACCTTACCCATGTTAAAGCCTGGCATCATTGCAGGCGCCATCCTGGCATTCATTATTTCAGTGGATGATTTTATTATCTCCCTAATGGTTGCCGGTGCCGGTGCGACTACTTTACCGCTGTATATCTACAGCATGATCCGTTTAGGCGTCTCGCCTGAAATCAATGCGGTTTCCACCGTGTTGTTCTGCATCTCCGTATCAGCTATTGCTGCATACTGGCTCATTTCAAGACAAACAGAGGATAAAACTCATGTTCACTAAACACTATTACAAGAAGACTGTTGCTCTTGCTACTGCCGCATTGCTAGGTAGCGCAGCAAGCGCAGACGGCGAGCTATTCTTCTACAACTGGGTAGATTATACCCCACCGGAACTCATTCAAAAATTCGAGGATGAAACCGGAGTTAAAGTTACAGTCGATACCTACGACTCGAACGAAACTTTGCTTGCCAAATTGAAGTCCGGTGCTACGGGTTATGACGTCGTAGTTCCTAGCCAGAACTTCGTGACCATCATGATCGCTGAAGATATGTTAGAAAAAATCAGTGTCAAAGAAATGTCAAACTACGGCAATGTCGATGATCGCTGGAAAAATCCAAGCTGGGACCCAACCCAGGACTATACCGCTCCATGGCAGATGGGTAGCACTTCTTTCTCCATTAACATGGAAGGCTATGAGGGTGAAGGAAATTCTCTGGGCGAGTTCTTCGAACCTGCGGAGTCTATGCGTGGCAAGGTTCAGGTTTTCCGAACTCCTGATGAGGTGATCCCACTAGCGCTAATGTATCTCGGTCTTGAGCAATGTAATGAAAACCCCAGTGACATGAAACAGGTGCAGGAACTACTACTCAAGCAAAAACTTTTTGTCAAAACCTACAACTCCGAAACCATGGTTGCTAACCTGACAAGTGGAGAGGTTTCGATGAGTAGTCATTGGGATGGTTACTCCATGAAAAACCGTTTGGATAGCAAAATGGAATCGTTAAAATATGTTCATCCTAAAGAAGGCATCATTGGCTGGTTTGACAGCATGGTCGTCCCAAAAGATGCACCTAACAAGGCAAATGCCGAGAAGTTCATCAATTTCATGATGGATGCAGTTAATGGGGCGGAACTCTCCAACTTCAACCGCTATGCATCTCCCCTGAAAGCAAGTGCAGTTGGTGAACACCTTGATCCGACACTGGGGAGCGCTCCAGAAATCAACATCGACCCAAGCGTCCCTGTTCATTTCAGCGAAACCTGTAGTGCAAAATCAACCAAGTTGTATGATCGTGTTTGGACCAAGCTTCTTCAGTAAACTTCTGACCTGTTCACCAGGTTAATAAAAAGGACGGCATTGCCGTCCTTTTTTGTTGGAACTTGCACTGTGACTTAAGTGTAGAATACTCTCCGAATTTTCAAATATCAGATTGGAATAAAAATCGAGATGTTTTTGATCTCAGGGGATGGGGAAAGCAAGCTCCCCTGGAGATGAATGCTGTGCTCGAAACCCCTCAGTATGACAAGAGATACCATGATCTATCGAACGATATCCAAACCACAGCAGCACTGAAGCTATGTGGCGGACCAACAGGATAACGGGGCATTAGGCGCTCATCTATTAGATCAATACGGAACAAATATCGATATGATACTTTCCCCTGGAATACCGAAACTATTATTAACTTTAGCGATAAACCATGCCTCTAAATAAACTTCAAACTCTAGAAATCAAAGACGCCCAGGTTATTTTCAGAAACGTATGGGAGTCACTTGTCGATGATTTTGGTCAGGATAAACTCCAGTTTCCCAAGGAATTAATTTTACTCGGCGGTGCACCAGGCTCTGGTAAGGGCACTCAAACCAAATACATTCTCAATCTGCGTGGCCTAACCTGCTCTCCCATTGTGGTGAGCAGCCTGCTTAACTCACCCAAGGCTGAAGCACTTAAGAGCGCGGGGAAACTGGTGGAGGATAAAGACGTGGTCGATCTGGTGTTTCGAGAACTACTTGTGGAAGAATATAGAGACGGCGCATTACTGGACGGCTTTCCGCGAACCCAGGTACAGGTTGAATGTCTCAAACTACTGGTAGACAAAATTCAATTCCTTTATGGGGAATATGCGAACACGGACAAGGCCATTTTATTTCGACGACCGACCATCCATGCAATGGTGCTATTTGTCAGCGAACAAACCAGTATAGATCGGCAGTTATCCCGGGGAGAAGAGATTATCGCTGAGAATGCAAAAATAGAGGAAACGGGCGTTGGCGAAAAAGCAGAAGTACGGGAAACCGACGTTTCCCGGGTAGCCGCAGCCTCAAGATATCGGATATTTAAGGAACAGACATGGGATGCGCTAAAGTCTCTTAAAGAAATTTACCACTACCACTTTATTAACGCAGAAGGAGAGATTTCCGAGGTAGAGTCCAACATCCAAAAGGAGCTCCAGTACCAGAGCTCACTGGAATTAGATCCACTAGCCTATGAATTACTAGATCCACTCCCCATTGCCCAGACCCTCTCCTTGCATGCTAGACAGGGTTTAGTCAAACGACTCGATTGCTACGCAATGTATCAACGGGAAACCTTCGAAAAGGTATTGAGTATCATCCAGAAATCGTTTATGCCTATTATCGCCCGACATGCGATTACCGGCGATTCAAGAATAAGAACCGAGGATGAGATATTCAACAATCCAGATGCATTGTCCATGCTCATCGATATATTTTCGGAACGGGGTTTTAGTGCCACTGTTGAAAAACAGATTGTTGCCATACCCAAGTCCTTTGACCTGAGCTCTGGCGAAATCACCTGCGAAAACAAAAACGTCTACCGAATCAAAGTTAATTTTTCCGGCTCTGCCATACGTCGAGGTTAGCCTTTTTGACCAATGCTATTGCATTAGGTCTGTTCTATTTCAACGCTATTGTTTAAGGCCGCTTTCAACACCATTTTGAAAATTACCAGGCTTCGATCTTTTGCACATTAAATTTTTACATATTGGATAAGAAGTGGTTTCGAGTAGTTTCGATAGTCATTGAACATGGCTATCGCACCATACTTTGAGCACTCGAAGATTAGTCGACCTTTCCATCCATAGTAAGCAATGCCTGCGATCGCGATATACTCCCCAACTTTCTCGATGGGATTGAATGGAAGACAGATCAAAAGTATGAACCAATACGCATTGCTCATCACGGCTGGCAACCCGGACTTTATTACCCAACTCATCGCTAATGAACGAGGATCCGTAGAACATGAGTTCCATCTCTCTCGGCACATCGATATTGTTCGTCATATCACTCGCCATATCACTCATATTAGCGGCTTCCAGACCAATGCGGTTTGACGCAATAACCGGCATAATGTTCGCCGCCGCATGACCGCACATTACATTCTGCCAGTGAGACATTGAATCCGCATTTGGGTCCCCGGGCTCGCTGCCAATGGCGGTAGGATAAAGCAGCATTTCGGCACCTTGCAATGCCATACACCTCGCCGCCTCGGGAAACCACTGATCCCAACAGATACCAACACCAATCTTCGCATATCGGGTATCCCAAACTTTAAAGCCAGTATCTCCTGGACTGAAATATTGCTTCTCCTGATAACCGATGGCATTCGGCAAATGAGTTTTTCGGTAGGTTCCCATCACCGAACCATCTGCGTCAATCATCGCCACGGAATTAAAAAATGCTAACCCGGAACGTTCGAACCAACTGATAGGGAGCACCACAGATAACTCCTTAGCCAACGCACACATTTGCTTAATGGCAACGCTTTCTTCCAATGTCGATGCCAGCTTCAGATGTTTGAATTCCTGCTCAATACAAAAATACGGTGTTTCATACAATTCCTGTATAAGGATCACTTCTGCCCCTTTGGCAGCTGCCTCCCGAATCAAGGTTTCCGCCTGCTGGATATTTGATTCGATATCCCATGAACAGGCCATTTGGGTCGCAGCAACCGTGACTTTCTTACTATTATTCATAATGTGTTCAATCTGCAATGTTTAATTTGCAATATTTAACTTGCAATGGTCAATCCACCGAGACTATCCGTTTTTTTGACATTGGTAGTTTAGTGACCACGCCTGTTCTTATCAAACCATCACCAGATTCAACTTTTACCTGGGTGCCATCGTTCCAACTGTGTCTTTCAATCATCCCTAGCGCAATATTCTGCTTGAATGCCGGAGACCAGATTGCAGTGGTAATGGTCCCTATCTGCCGATCGTTTTCTTTGCCCATCCCCAGAACAGGCCAGGGAAACTGACAGGGTGGACAAGGAGAGCCATCGAATATAACACCTCGGATTTTCCGGTCAGGGCCTTTACTACTAATCGCTTTTAACGCCTCATACCCAATAAAGTCGATGGATCCGTCCAATTGGCAATACTGTTTCATCCCGCATTCCAGTGGATTATTCTCATTGGTCATTTCATTTCCATAGGATAGCAACCCACCCTCTACCCGTTCAATCAAATTTGGCGAACCCGGGGAAACATTAAATTCCATTCCGGCATCCCAAAGCGCATCCCAAAGTTCGGCTCCCATTTCAGGCTTGTCGAGATATATCTCAAACCCACCCTGCTTACTGTATCCGGATCGGGCAATCAATAATCCATGACCGTTAAACGGTAACCAGGCAAATCTAAAAAAGTGAATATCCCGAACCATGTCGCCGAACACCTTTGCCATTAGAGCATCAGATTTCGGTCCCTGCACAGCCAGTGGCCAAACGTCAGGTTCGCAAATACTTACCTCCAGAGACATCCCTATTGCAAGCCCCCTGGCCCATAGCAACACATCGGAATCGGCGATAGACAACCAGAAATGATCCTCATCAAGCTTAAGAATAATGGGATCATTGATCATCCCAGCCTGGTGGTCAATCAGTGGGGCGTATAAACATTGTCCCACAACCGCCTGTCTCAAATCCCTGGGAGTCATGAGCTGCACCAATCTGGCAGCATCCTTCCTTTTCAATTCAACCTGTCGCTGGCAACCCACGTCCCAAAGTTGAACATGGTTTTTAAGATGCCAGTAGTCTTCTTCAACGGACTTCTCGAAGCCTTTAGGCAAAATGGTGTGATTCACCACGGAGTAACCGGATACCCCCAATGACTCCACTCGAGAAGTGTAAGGAGTCGCGCGAATCCGACGGGACACATTGAGTTTTGGTGCTACCATTGATCTGTCTCTGTTGCTTTATTTGGACCACCATACCGAATAGGAATGTGGAGCCAGCATGATGGGGATGTGGTAGCGTTTCTCTTTGTCTTTCATGGTCAAACGAACCACCACTGTCTTCATTGTCGGCTCGCCGTTTTCTGCAATGAAGGGTTCCTGATTAGCGTTAGACTTTGCCAAAAAGTAGTCTCTACTGTGAAAAACAAGTTCATACTCCTGCTCAAACGTCTCAGCAGCTAATTCCACTAATTCTGCGATCCGCCCTTCCTGATCGGCAGAAATGTCGAACAGCTTTGTTCGTAAACCATTGGATTCAATACGGAATAGTTGAGCCCTAATGCCGACCGCGGAACCGCCATCAATCGAGTCCAGGATATGAGAGGAAACAGTAGCCATGGTTAATACACTGATTTTGAAGAGCGCCTAGATGAATATTTGGATAAATACTGATACAAATACGTGGATAAATTAGTGGGGCGACCAACTCATCGAATGTTAGGGAGAGTTTAAAACCACCCACTCACTATTCGATGGATGCCTTGTCCCGCTTACTGGTAGTGGCCAGCACAATGGGGCTAATATGCCCCACCGTCTTAACGTTAACGCAGGCAGTTTTTCCGCTAGCAATGGCCCGTTTCACAGCGGGAACAATTTGATCACGGGTTTCTACTAACTCGCCATATCCTCCCAACCCTTCAAACATGGTATGAAAGGGAATATCTCTGAAATCCGTAGCAAAATGGCACTGATTAGCGAATAACCTTTCCTGCTGCTGGGAAATGCAATCCAGGCCACCGTTGTTGTCGATCACGACTACAATGGGCAGCCCTTCCTGAAATGCGGCTTCAATACTGGAACCTCCCGATAGAAACGCCCCGTCACCGCTTATGACAACTACATTACTATTCGGATGGGTCAACCTGGCCGCAGCACCAAAGGAAACACCAACGCCGAGCATGCTAAACGTTCCTGGATGCAAAATATTACCAAGTTTTTGCCCTTTCCAACCCGCAATGTTAACCGCGATTTCAGACCAGAAATGAGTATTACCACCGTCAATTATCAGCCAGTCCTCTTCGCTCATGGCTGTCTGTACATCTAATGCGAGACTCAGCGGATGGATTTTTCCATCCGCCAATATGGGAATTCCAGCGATGGTCTCCTCCACCCATTCACCCCGTCTCATCCGATTAGTGTCAAACCATTGACGATCAAAAGGCGGAACTGATTGCATTGCATCGAGAAATGCACCAGGGTCACTTAACAACGCATAATCCGCAGACCGATTAAACTCGATTTCCTCATGGGAGCCATTGACACAAACTACCTTCGTTGAGTGTGGAAAAAAAGGTGCATTGCCAAAGTTCATCTGATTATCCAATCTCGTTCCGATCATGATAACTACATCAGATTCCTCCAAAGCTAATTTTGACGGGGCATATTGGTGCACATCCGCCAAACCCATATAGGATTCACATTCCTCGCCCAGCAGTTTCTGGTGATAGGGAACGTTAAACACAGGAATGCCCAGGGATTGCCCAACCTGCTCCAGTTTCTTTTCTGCCTTGCTCCACTAAACGCCATGTCCACCAATAAGAATGGGGCGTTTTGCCTTTCGAATAATGCCAAGCACTTCATCCAGGTCTTCCGGACAAGGCCATGCCCGGGGAGGGGGGTTTCCTCGTCGGTCATAAGGACGCTCATCACGCATGGCATCCTCTTCATAGGAGCTGAACATAATGTCAACGGGAACACTCAGATGCACGGCACCCGTATACCCACCGGTCGCGATCTTCCAGGCTCGATCAACAAATTCTGAAATGCGCTCGCCATCGCTAATGGAAACGCTATACTTGGTGAGAGGAGCCGCAATGGCTACGTCATCAATTTCTTTAAAACCACCGCTGCCCTGTCGCGTCAGGG
>JAALKB010000019.1:0-808 GCA_011088265.1 Gammaproteobacteria bacterium | reverse complement strand
ACCGGGGAACGTTCTCCCCAGGCCTCCATCATCGCTGGCACCGCATTGGCAAATCCTTCTGGTCCGACAAGACAAACCGCCAGGGTCCGGGTTATCCGTGTATACCCGTCTGCCAGGCGCCCCGCCACCTGTTCATGGGGTGCATTGATTACTGAAATACCGCATTCCATAAGGCCTTCCAACGCTGGATTACAGAACCCTCCGCTGAGGGTAAAAACCTGGGAGACACCTTTTTCCAACAAGGCACGGGACAACAACATACCGCCTCTAATTTTCATGTACAGTCTCCAAATAGTAGTCAAAAATGCGTGAAAGAATTTACGCCGCTTCCCACCTTGCGAAACCATATGACCTGGGAATCGAATTAATAGAGACAGGCAGAGACAGGCAGAGACAGGCGACGAAAAACAATCGCGAGTTTAGCTTGGGGTCAAACCATACGGCAAATATTATTATTTCTCATGTGCATACATAAATACTATATTGCCCATTACTTCGACAATGGCTGACAATCAGGCAGATCCGAAACCAGGAAAATAGCACTATGAATCCACGGCAAATTACCGCATTCCGAGCGACCATGCGTAGCGGTTCAATCACTGGAGCGGCAAAGCTGTTGTTTGTTTCCCAGCCCAGCGTCAGTCGCCTGATAGCAGATCTTGAAATTGAAGTGGGGTTTCCATTATTCACTAGAACTGGGCATGGGCTGGCAGCCACTCTGGAGGCCCGTCGGTTCTTCCAATGAAGAGTACTGAATGGAGAACATTAATTCGTCGTGTTTGTTCTCACAGAAAACTCACTATTTCTG
>JAALKB010000245.1 GCA_011088265.1 Gammaproteobacteria bacterium | reverse complement strand
CATCGTAGTCATCGGGCTTTCCGTCTGAAAGGGTGATAAGAATACGGGTTTGGGCATCGACGTTGTTTAATATTTGTGTCAAATGCCGAATGGTGACACCCATGCGGGTATAATCCTGGGGACGGAGGCCACTTATTCTGGCCCGCACTTCCTGATCGTAGGGTTGACTGAAAGTTTTTACCTTATAGACTTCGCATCGGTTTCGCGTCATTCCCGAGAACCCGTAAATGGCATACTGATCACCCAGGATTTCCAGTGCCTGACAAAGCAAAATAAGACTCTCACGTTCAGCATCATTGATCCAGCCTTTAGTAGAGCCGCTCACGTCTATCATGAAAATCACTGCCAAATCACGATCGATTTTATTCATTAGGGTAAACAGTCGATCGGTCATCTCCACTCCAGTGTGCATGTCAGCGTAGGCTGTGATTAATGCATCAAGATCAATATTATCCCCAGCGGGTTGAGCTTTGAGGACTTTGTCTTCTCCTCTAAGTGCCTCGAAATGCTTTCTGATTTCCGCCACTAGATGGGGATATTTCTGTAGCGTTTTTTCCGGGAAATCATCATGGATGGGGTGGGTGGTGAGTTCTCGTAACACACACCAGTTCTTACGGTAAGTCTGACGTCTAAAATCCCACTCATCATAAAATAGAGCTCCTTCTCGGGTTGCTGGTCCATTTCCCGGGCCTTCTGACGGATCTGGTCCGGATTTCTCACTATATCCATCATCCCCCTGAGCTGAAAACCAATCATCCGGTAGCCCGTCAAGATCCTGAAGCATGGAGGATAGGAGTTCTTCAAGCTTGTCGGGAGTAGAAAGGGGCTGGCCATCCAAACTAACCTGAAGCTCTCCATCGTCCGTTTCGTTGACACTGAGTGATAGATCACCATCATCACCCATGGGTTCACCGTCCTTATTTTCCAGATGTTCTTCAAGCAGATCGGCTAATCCTTTTTGTAGGTCACTCTTCTCAAGCTGGATACGATTCTCAATGGTTACTACGGCAGCATCGAGATCAAAACCACCCTGATAGATCATGGAGTCTGGCCAGGGCATTTGTAGCGAATACAACTCTGTGGTGGCATGCACGGTATCTACCACACTGGCTTTTACCATCTGGAGTCGTTCAACGAAGTATTGCCATGTCTCATCTTGCGGTGGGGTAGGGGTGTCCAGGTGATACATTTCTCTAGCAAGACCTGGTAATTCCCTTTCGATACAGGCATTAAGACGGATAGTCTCAAGTAGATTAAATAATCTGAGTGCTCGCCCATTATCAGCAAAGTCGCCGAGTATTTCTTTGAGATGAGGTGCATCCGGGCTTCGGCGCTTAAAGGTTCCAAACCAGGTTTGTGCCCACAGATGAACAGCAATTACCTTAAATAGCTGGTAGTTCTTTTGTTTATCATTAAAGCGGTTTATGGCTTTGGGTAGATAAAGAGTTTCTGTATCCGTGAACGTTTCCCTACCAACCTCCAGTTTTAGTCTTCTGCCTGCGAGTCCACAAATGAATTTCTCCAGGACAGGTTTAATTTCATCGAGGCTGACGGAGATATGACTTAGGCGATATTCTTTTGCGAACACTTCCATTTTTTCAAGCGCTGCGCTGCCAGGATAAAGCCCTTCCCTGTCATAAATATCCATGGCATTTAACAACCATTCCCGGGTTCCATCCAATCCCATGAGTTTCAATGCGAGAGGAACCTGACTGACGAACTGAAAGCTCATTTCCGCGTTAGACTTGCGGATAACATCCGCCCAGTGGAGCGCAAATTTCTGTTGATCCAGAGGAAGAGGAATAAGGCCCCTCGCTGGTCCGCTGGCAGTTCTTCGAGAAGACAGAACCGGATCGAGATAGTTAGCCAGTAATCGTTCGATTTCTTCGTAGGTTAAAGACATACCGAAACGACAGCGTTATAAAAGCGGATTGCAGATGTGCATTGAGAGAAGGTGTTTGCTCTAATGCTTTTATACGTTAAATCGAAAATGCATGACATCTCCGTCCTTTACGATGTAATCCTTGCCTTCGAGTCTTAAACGTCCTGCTTCTTTGGCCCCCTGTTCGCCGTTGTATTTGACGAAATCATCAAATGCGGTGGTCTCTGCACGAATAAACCCCCGTTCAAAATCAGTATGTATTACTCCCGCAGCCTGGGGGGCGGTTGAGCCGGTCTTTACCGTCCATGCCCGAACCTCCTTTTCTCCTGCTGTAAAGTAGGTTTGCAATCCGAGAAGTGAGTAACCAGCTCGAATAAGCCGATTGAGACCGGTTTCCTCAAGATTCATTTCGGCCAGGAAAAGAGCAGCTTCTTCATCGTCTAATTCGGATAGTTCCTGCTCAATGGAGGCACAAATAGCGACCACCTGGGCGTCTTCTGTCGACGCGATTTGCCGAATCTGATCGAGATAGGGATTGTCTTCAAATCCTTCTTCGCTGACGTTTGCGATGTAGACTGTGGGTTTGATGGTTAGGAAACAAAGTGGCTTTAATGCTGTTTTTTCTTCGGCAGAAAGTACCAGTCTGCGCAATGAATACCCCTCATCAAGGTGTCCTTTAACTTTCAGTAGCAGTTCTTTTAGAGCGAGCTGTTCCTTGTCTCCGGATTTACTGGCTTTTTCGGCTCGCTGAATGGACTTATCAGCGGTTTCCATGTCAGCGAGGATAAGCTCGGTATCAATGGTTTCGATGTCTGAGGCTGGGGCTACTGCGTCCGAAACATGGGTAATGTTGCTGTCTTCGAATGCTCTTACCACATGTATGATGGCATCTACTTCCCGAATATGAGCAAGAAATCGATTTCCAAGACCTTCTCCTTTAGAGGCGCCAGCAACCAGCCCCGCAATGTCAACAAACTCAATGGTAGTTGGGATTGTTTTTTGTGGAGAGACAATTCGGGTGAGCTGATCCAATCGCTGGTCAGGCACTTCAACCATGCCGACGTTGGGGTCAATAGTGCAAAACGCATAGTTTGCAGCCTGCGCTGTTTTAGAACGGGTTAAGGCGTTAAAGAGCGTAGATTTTCCGACGTTGGGAAGCCCAACAATGCCACATTTAAATCCCATTTGATTGCTCGCTAGATTTTTTGCGTAAAGATGCGGTTAATGACTTTCTCTGAACGATAAATGAAAACGACAAATAAAAATCGACCACCAGAAACAGAGAGTGGGGTTAATAACTTTTTGGTTAATTTAGGCAGCTAATTAGTGACAAATTTGTACTATTTCGCTGGCGTGTGTAAGTCGTTCATTACTTTTTGATACTCACCCGATAATATCCCTGGCATCAGGTGAATTGCCCGCTCCATGCCATCCTCAATGAGTGTCTGATCCTGCCTGGTGGGCCTACCAAGTACATAGCCTGAAACATCTCTGGCGGAGCCGGGATGTCCAATGCCTATTCTTAAACGAAGAAAATCGGCGCCCCCAACTTTAGGAATAATATCCCTTAAACCGTTATGTCCGCCGTGGCCACCGCCAGATTTTAGTCTGACAGCTCCGGGCTCCAAATCCAGCTCATCGTGTATCACTAGTATTTCCGAAGGTGTTATGCGATAAAAAGCAGCAAGGGGGGCGACGGACTGACCACTTAGATTCATGAATGTTTGAGGCGCAACCACTCTAACCTGATTGCCATTAAAGGAGAAACTCCCTACTGCTGCCTTGAACTTCTTTTCACTGGTCATCTGGAAGTGAAATTCAGTTTGCAATCGCTCCAAAAACCAAAACCCAACATTGTGTCGGGTTTCGGCGTATTGATTACCTGGATTACCAAGCCCTGCAATCAGGGAAATTCCTGGCTGGGTCATATTGTTATAATGAAGAACACCGCTAACTACTCTTCCGCATCCGCTTCTACTTCGTCCGTTTCTTCCGTTTCTTCCTCACTGGATGATACTTTCGGCGCTGAAACAGTGACCACCGCATAGTCATGATCCTGGGAGTCATCGTGCATCAAGGCAGTAAGGTTTACACCATCAGGAAGAGGAATATCTGAAAGATGAAGCGAGTCGCCCATTTCTAGGTTGGTCACGTCCAGTTCAATGGACTCAGGAAGCAACTTTGGAAGACAGGAAACTTCAACTTCGTTGATCAGGTGAGAAATAAGTCCGCCGCCGGTTCTTACACCTACGCAGTTTTCCTCTCCAATAAAATGGATAGGCAGTGACATGGTTAACACCTTCTTATCATCCACTCGCTGGAAGTCAGCATGCAGGATGTTGATCTTGTGAGGATGTCGTTGAACATCCCGTAAAATTGCCTGTTCTTTTTTGCCATCGGTATTGATAACGACAATGGCTGAGTGGAATTCCTCTTTTTCCAGACTGTGAAAAAGAACGTCGTGGTTAATTGCGATGCTGATATTCTCACCGCCTCCACCATACAACACGGCTGGAACATCTCCTTCCCGTCGAAGGCGTCTCACCAGGCTGGTGCCAGAGCGAGCACGTACTCGAGCGACTAGTTCAAATTGATCTGACATTTTCTTACTCTAAATTAGTGATTAATCTATAAAAAGGTTACTGATAGAATCGCCCGAGGATACTCGGCGGATGGATTCCGCCAGTAGCTCAGCAATACTTAACTGGGTAATCTTTCCACAATCCATCGCTTCCTGTGGCAGTGGGATTGTGTTGGTTACCAGTAACTCATCCAGTTCTGAATTTCTGATTCGTTCGATGGCGAGCCCTGACAGGACAGGGTGAGTACAGCTAGCCAATACCTTTATTGCGCCATGTTCTTTTAAGGCTGTGGCTGCGGCACATAACGTGTTCGCAGTGTCCACCATATCATCGATAAGAATGCAGGATCGATCCTGTACATCACCGATAATGTGCATGACTTTAGCTTCGTTGGCTTTCGGTCGACGTTTGTCAATAATAGCCAGGTCGGTTTCCAATTGTTTTGCCAATGCCCGAGCCCGAACAACGCCCCCTACATCGGGAGAAACC
>JAALKB010000244.1 GCA_011088265.1 Gammaproteobacteria bacterium | reverse complement strand
CCACCGCTAAAACCAGCGAGCAAAATGCGGCAGATTACGACAGTGATAGTGTACGCGAGGAAAAAGTTGGCATAGTCCATGCCTCTGGTGTCGGCGAAAACAGTTTGGAAATTGTTCATTCCAGCGAAAATACTGGCTCCGAGGCAGACCATGATGACCGGTGTTCTAGCCGGAGAGCGAAAGATACGTTTGATGGTGTCGTAGCCTAAGCTCGAACGTTGTTCCGCGCCAAATCCTGCCGACAGTTTGTTGACTGATGGCTTTAGCAGCAGAAATAGTACGGCGCTGCAAACACAGAAGACGGACATAATGAAGAACGCATCAGCGACGCTGAAACCACGGGATTCCAATATTGACGCCATGACGGGCGATAGCCCGAACCCTGCCATCATAAAAACCGAATTTAGTGAGAACACACGAACTCGCTCTTCGGGAGCCGTGATGCGAGTTAATACTACCGGCCCCAGGGTGTAAAACACTCCCCAGCCGAATCCCAGTAGAGCACTGGCTAGCACAATGGATAGGCCGAGTTCGCTGGCATTTCCAAAAAGAAACAATGAGATGGCTATCGCGATACCAGATAGGCTCAGGGATAGCATTCGGCCAAGCCTGTCTGTCAAATGACCGGAGTAGTAGACGCTAAATAACGTGACAAAAGTGGTTACGAGTAGCGCTGCTCCAACGTATTTTTCATTGGGGCCAAAATTCGAAAATAGCTTGGGTAACATGAACGTTAATCCATAGGTCCCGGCTTGTAGAAACGTCGCGATATAAAAGAGTGTGAAGACTGCGATTTTAGGCATTGCCGGGTTTCCCATTGATTGAGTGTTGCCAATTCAAATTCATACTAAGTAGCGATTAATGATTACTTGTTTCCAGGCCCAGTCTATTCAATCCGACCGGTTGAACCCAGTTTATTAAGCTCAGTCTATTAAGCTCAGTTTATTGAGCAGGGCGGTTGAGAAAAAACGATCCATGAGAATAGTGTCAATCCAGCATAGTCAAAATAAAATGGTAATGATAAGGCCATTTAGGAAGAACCAGGGGGAGACGGCACGAGATTATTCAGTTTTTCGAGGTTGGTAGTCCTCAATTCTGCGGCGGCTATACCAATGTCGTAAGCCGGTGATGTCACCAGGGACGCTCGTTCTATGTCGATAAGCACAAAATGGGTCATCATCTCCAAATAAGGCTTCCAAAGTTCCTGGAATAATGGCGCGAGCTCCTTCCATTGGTGACTTTCTCTGTCAATAAGGAACACCCTTCCCTTGATACGAAGTGCGCGACGGTGGAGAACGTCAATAAAATTAATTTCCGTTTTGGGTCGATGGGAGAAGTTATGAATAGTAGCTGGAGATCGAATGTTCCCGAAAGCGATGGAGGTATCGTTGACAATAACAAAGGTTGCTTTAGGAGAGACTGCGGGAAACCCGTCATCATCGATGGACGCCACAGAGGCGGCGTTAAAGTTTCGAATGATCCATTTTGCTGAATCGTTAAGAGTGTTCATCGGGTCAGCCATGTTTTAGAAAAAGTCAGTACATGGTACGAATTGTTCTCTCGATTCCAAACAGCCAATTTTGATTAATTGCACGATACCAATTTACCCTAATGGCTACTCCGTCGGCTCATGGTCCAGCCAGGGTTGGATGTCAAAGAATAATTTTTGGTTTGGCTTACAATTATTACTGGCGGAGGGGGTTAGTGTTCTGGAAATCGAAGGGGTCTACTCCTTCGTTTATCAGCATCGAGGTAAGTTGAATCAAGGGTAAGCCAATGAGGGTGTTGGGGTCATTGCCCGTTAATCGTTTCAATAATCTAATACCTGATCCTTCGGCTTTTAGGCTGCCACAGCAATCATAGGGTTTTTCTGAGGATAGATATTTTTCTATCTGTTCATCTGTGAGTATTCTGAACTCCACTTCATAACGGTCCACCACGGATTGCAGTCGCTGAGTGGCGGAGTTGAGGAGCGCTAATCCAGTGTACAACGTTAAAGTGGCCCCGGAAGACTGTCGTAACTGATTGACAGCATTAGGGTGGTTTCCCGGCTTTCCGATGAGGTTGCCATTGAGTTCCGCTACCTGATCAGAGCCAATGATCAGGTGATTTGAAAAGGACTCGGCTACCTTTTCTGCTTTCTGAATGGCTAGCCGTTCAGCTAGTTTGTGAGGGGGCTCCGATGGTTTCGGTGTTTCGTCGATGTTGGGAGATTGAATTAGAAAATCAGAGACGATTTTCTTTAATAGAGACTGCCTATATGTCGAGGAGGAGGCGAGGATAACGTCAGGGCTTATGGCCATTTAAGAGTGGACAATAACCGGTAGAAAAATTAGTGTTTCGTATTTCGAATTAGGATTCATTGATTTAACCTTTCATGGCAGGTGTCGACTGACAAATTCAAAATCTATTGGAAAATGGTTGATCTGGGTAGTTGATCAATTAGGAGGTTACGAATCGCAGACTTCCAGCAGGTCTCTAGTAAGTCTCTGGCAAGTCCCTACAAGAGGGCGGCAAGTTATTGTTTTGGTGAGAATAATTTGGCGGGCCCGGAGGGACTCGAACCCCCGACCACCTGGTTCGAAGCCAAGTACTCTATCCAGCTGAGCTACAGGCCCGCACGACCTGCTTTTTACATTAAATTGAAGATTTAGTCGAGCTTATTTCGCAGTATTTCGTTAACTTGTTTTGGGTTTGCTTTTCCGCCGGTTTGTTTCATGACCTGTCCGACAAAAAACCCAAAAACTTTCTGGTTGCCGCCCTCGTATTGTGCTACCTGATCGGCGTTGGTCTTGAGGATATTATCGACGATGGATTCAATCTCTGCGCTATCAGTGATCTGTTTGAGTCCCTTGTCCTGGATGATTTTATCGACACTGTCATGGCTCTCCCATAGCAAAGAAAAAATTTCTTTGACTATTTTGCCAGAGATGGTGTTGTCGGAAATTCTGTTCAGCAGGGACGCGAGTGCAGCGCTTCTCATTGGGCTATCAGCGATGGGGAGACTTGCGTTGTTAAGTGCTGCCGTCAATTCACCCAGTACCCAATTTGCGGCCATTTTTGGCTCTGCATTGGTCTGTTCACAAACGGACTCAAAGTAATCTGCGGTCTCTTTTTCACTGGTTAATTTGTCTGCATCCATGGGAGATAAACCGTGTTCGTCGACGAATCTTATTTTGCGCTGTTCCGGTAGTTCGGGAAGGGACCGGCGAATACTCTCGATAAAACTGTCTTCCAATATCATGGCAGGAAGATCTGGATCGGGGAAGTAGCGATAATCGTGGGCTTCTTCCTTGGATCGCATGGATCGGGTTTCATCTTTTTCAGAATCGTATAAACGGGTTTCCTGGACCACTTCTCCGCCATCTTCAATGAGGTCAATTTGGCGTTCTACTTCGAAGTTAATGGCCTTCTCTACGAAACGAAATGAGTTGATATTCTTTATCTCAGCCCGGGTTCCAAATGCTTCCTGCCCCTTTGGACGAACCGAAACGTTGGCATCGCAGCGAAATGAACCTTCTTGCATATTTCCATCGGAGATTTCCAGATATCTCACCAGGGTATGCAGTTTTCGCAAATAAGCCACTGCCTCAGCCGCGGAACGCATATCTGGCTCCGAGACGATTTCAAGCAATGGAGTCCCGGCGCGATTCAGGTCAATACCGCTGGAGCGGTGGAAACCTTCATGCACCGATTTTCCGGCGTCCTCTTCAAGATGAGCCCGAGTGATTCCAATGACCTTCGTGCCTTTTTCAGTTTCAATTTCCATCTTTCCCGCGCCGACAATGGGCAATTCGAACTGACTGATTTGATAACCTTTGGGCAGGTCTGGGTAAAAGTAGTTCTTGCGGGCAAAGATAGATCGTTGATTGATGTGTGCATCAATACTCAATCCAAACTTAATGGCGAGCCTGGCTGCCTCTTCGTTCATTACAGGTAATACTCCGGGCAGAGCGATACTGACATCGCATGCCTGGGTGTTGGGTTCTGCTCCATAAGCCGTTGAAGCGCCGCTAAATATCTTGCTCTTGGTCTGGAGTTGAACATGCACTTCCAGGCCAATGACAATTTCCCAGGTCGGTGTAGTCATTATGCGAAGCCTCCAGGGATTTGTAAGTGCCAGTCGGTTTCCATCTGGTACTGGTGAGCGACATTCAGGATTGTTGATTCGTCGAGGTATTTGCCAATCAGGTGCAGTCCCACCGGCAACCCTTTGTTATCAAATCCAGCGGGGATAGACAGACCGGGCAATCCCGCCAAGTTTACCGAGTTGGTAAAGATGTCGTTCAGATACATGGCAATGGGGTCGTCGTTATTCTCGCCAAGCACAAAAGCCGTGCTCGGCGTAGTGGGGCCAGCGATCAGATCACATTTCTCAAACGCCTTATCAAAATCCTCTGCAATCATTCGGCGCAATCGTTGAGCCTTAATGTAATAGGCGTCATAGTAGCCAGAGGACAATACATAAGCACCGATCATAATACGCCGCTGTACCTCGTCCCCGAATCCTTCTGCTCGGGATTGCTCATACATTTCGTTTAGGTCGCCGTATTCCTTTGCCCGATGACCATAGCGAACACCGTCAAATCGCGAGAGATTGGACGACGCTTCTGCTGGTGCAAGCACATAGTAGCAGGGGATGCCAACAGCGCTGTTTGGTAACTCGACTTCGATGGTTTTCGCTCCCATTGACTCAAGCTGCCTAATAGACTGCTGGATTTTGTCTGCGATATCTGCGGAAACACCGTCGCCAAAGAATTCTCTGGGTAGGCCAATGGTTTTGCCAGCAATTGATTCGCCTAATGCAGAAACATAATCAGGTACGTCATGTTTTAGTGATGTTGAATCTCGTTCATCGAAACCAGACATGGCCTGTAGCACCATGGCGCCATCTTCGATACTTCGGATTAGCACTCCAGCCTGACCCAGGGAGGATGCGAAAGCGCTCATGCCACAGCGGGA
>JAALKB010000243.1 GCA_011088265.1 Gammaproteobacteria bacterium | reverse complement strand
GATGTAGAACGCGACGCTCCAGGTATAGTAGTAGTTGAGATGGGCGAAGGACCAGTTCTTCATCTTTCCTAGTACTTCTCCGGCGTGTTCTGGATAAGCGGCGCACCAGATAACTGATGAGTGCGATAATAACTTTTGATACCAGTGCAACCAGATTATTAAATCCTCTGTAAAATCCGTTTTCCGCAACCTGTATTTTGAGTTCTTTTAACGGTGGCGAAATAGCCATGTTGATGTCCTCTTTGGATAATATTATTGTTAGATGTGGATCTTGGGTTAACGCCCCGACATTAGGAATTGTTAGCGCTACTATTCTGTGAACGGGTGAAACTATTGTGCGTCACAACATCATGTATCGCAACCACTGTTATTTGTAGTGTTTCTCGTAGATCAGGGAGAGTCGTTTGCCGAACAGAGCCATGGGATGGAAGCCGCAGAGAACCTCTGTTTTATGGCTTTAAGTGTGCAATATCACATCTTTATGAGTCATCTTTTTCCACCAGCTCAGGTTCTGTGTTAAACCGTGCCAGCCGCAGGATATCAAAATGAAAGTTAAGCCCATTCAAGCTTGTCCCTGAAACGACGCCAAGTCAAAAGGTGTCGCGCCAAGTCAAAAGGTGTCGCGCCAAGTCAAAAGGTGTCGCAAGTCAAAAGGTGTCGGAGGGATTAAGAATTAAGCAGCGGGTTCGCTTGGGTAGAACACTAATCCAGGGAGCCATTGGTACGCAAAAAATGCAGGTTTCTTTTGTTAAGAAAATGAATTAAATTTCACTTGGTCTACAATACTTTAGAAATGGGAGGCAGGATGCCGAGACGAGAAAGGTGCTATGTGCGTGGACATCCGTATCATATTGTCCAACGGGGAAACAACAAGGAAGCCACATTTATCCAGCCTTGCGACTATACATATTATCTTGGATTGTGGGAAGAATGTTGTAAAAGATATCGAATTGAGGTTCATGCTTATTGCCTGATGACGAACCATATTCATTTTATCGCAACACCTGGTACGGAGTGCGGACTATCCAGGATATTGCAGGTTGTGGGAAGTCGATACGCATACTACATCAATCGCACTTATGGTCGTTCAGGAACCCTATGGGAGGGACGTCATCGATCAAGCCTAATTGATACGGGGTCGTATTTACTAAGCTGTTATAGGTATGTCGAACTCAATCCAGTACGGGCAGGGATGGTGCAGCGACCTGAAGAGTACCAGTGGTCAAGCTATGGTACGAACGGCTGGGGTGGCGACAGCTGGATTACGCATCATGATGAGTATCTTGGTTTAGGAAGAACGAAAGAGTCGCGATGTCAGGCGTATCGATCTTTATTTCTTTCTGAATTAGATGAATCCGCTTTGACTCTCATTAGAAAAGCAGCCCACTATTGCCAGCCGATTGGCAGCGACCATTTTTGCCGCCAGATCGAACAGCAGTATGGTTTAAAACCAGGTTACAAAAAGCGAGGTCGACCGAGGAAGAAAGTTGATTGAAATTTTATCCCTCCGACACCTTTACCGACGCAATTTTCTCAAAAAGCCGTATTCTAAACACAGATAATAGTGGGTTTCAATTCTTATATTCCGCCTATGCGGTCATCACGGTTTTAGCAACAGGAACGGGGATGGCTGTTGAAGGGGGATACATTGTGACAGAAAAGTCAGTTTCCACTAACTAAGAAAGAGAGTAGACTATATAGTAAGCGGATTCCAACTACCTTATGATGGTTGGTAATTATTCGGATAGGTTAAAACTTCATCCAATTTCGTTCATGAATTTAATGGTCTCGGTAACTCAGAATTGGTCAGAGGTTTTCTAATGCTTTGTGGGGAATAGAAGATTGAAAGATGTCGTTCAGCCTTGGTTTGAGGTTCTGGAAGAGATGGGAGAATTCGTCGGAATTCGATTTGGCCGAGTAAGTGGGTCCAGTGACGAAGTTGATTGGATCTATAAACCTCACCACGAGTTCGACGGCATAGGAGGGTTTGCGAGTATTCTGAGAAGTAAGGGCATTGAAATAGCGAGCTTGCCTGAAACAAATCAACTTAGTAACAATTCATGGCTTTCACTACTGAGGTTGCTCCCGCGATTCCTTGGTTTCAGGAAAGTGCTTCAAATATCACAGGACATCGATAAAGGAGCTCTGGAGCCCGTCTATTCAGCACCAACACCTGCATACGCGTGGCACGTCTTTTCAGAGGACGAAACTTCGAAAATCAGATCATATGGAAAATCCGCTGGTGTTACGGTTAACTCATTGCTGCTAAAGCACGTGAGCGAAGTAACGAGAAAACACCTTGATGAGCCTTCTGAAAAAGTGCCATGGATGATTCCTGTCAATCTAAGAGGAGGGATCAAACAGACCCCCGACACCAGTAATATTTTTAGCTACATCGCGGTCAACGTTTCCGCTGAGGACAGCATAAAAGATATCCACAATGATATCTATGCCAAACTGTCAAATGGTGAGCATTGGGGGACTTATAAGAAATATAAAATGGGGTACTGGCTTCCGATATTTATCAAAAAGTGGTTAATAACTTCTAACAGAGCGGTGCTTCAATGGAATCTCGGGACTTTCTCTAATCTGGGAGCATGGGATTTAAGTGAAAAAGCTGGGGAGAATACCGATAAAGAAAACTGGGTTTTTGCACCTCCAGTGACTGCGACTCAAATGATTGGTGTGGGATGTTTAACCACCAACAATAGACTGAGTATTACAATACAACTCCATCCATCTTTAACGACGTCAGTCTCTGTTGCCAATGCTTTTCTTGGGGACTTTGTGATGCTTGTAAAGCGGGATATTAGTCAGAACTCCATATGAAACACCCCACTGCTTGTTAGAAGGTAGCCTGCCTTTGGGTCAATCTATGTGGAGATAATAATCTTCTTCTTTAGTTTCGCTCAGTTAATTTATACCTCTGCCCTTCCTGATTGATGTCTGAGTTTATTGAAAAAGCCTTTCCTACGCCCGATCAGCACACGCTCTTTCTCAATAATTTTCTCCCACATGTCTTCTCGGCTAGGATGTGTCCAACCAAGATCTTGCTTGGCCTTGGTGGAACTGAAATTTAAATGCCCTCTGGTTAAGTCAACAGCATCCCTTGAGATGACAGAAGGGATCCCGGCTGCTCTTTGTAAAGGCTCCAGCAGTGCAGCTATGGGGTACATTAACCATCGCGGCAACCAGAATCGAACTTTGGCTCCACCGGGATGCTTATTGAACAAAGCGAATATTTCTTTAAAAGTGGTGGGTTCGCCGCTGAAAATATAATCTTCTTGAGGTGGCGCTTTTTCTGCTACGAGACAAATACCTTTTGCCAGTGAGTCAACCAGCACTGGGGCAATAACACAGTCTCCGCCAAAACCCATTGGCACCATTCTTTTTAGAAGGTGAAGCCTGAGAAAATAACCCATATTTGAATGATCGTTTACGCCGACTGTTGCATTGGGCATGACAACATTAACTGACACGCCTTTGTCACGATACCCAACAGCGACTTCATGCGCCCGTGCTTTGCTCTCACCGTATGGCGTGAGATTTCTTCCATCGGGAGAATGATTTTCATCTTTTACAACCGGATCATCAGGACAGTAACTGCTTGCCCCTAGAGCGATAACGGAGGAAATATAAATGACCTTGGCCACTTCGGCCTGTAATACCGCTTCGAATACATTCGTTGTTCCCTCTATGTTTATTTTGTGCATTTTCTGCTTCTGTGCAGAACTACCGCCGAGTTCGTAGACCCCGGCAGCATGAATGACCACATCCATGTCTTTCATTACTTCTGCCATGCCTCCTTCTTGGGTAATATCTCCTTGGTGTAAGTTGCACCCCTGTTTTTTGAGGTACTGTGCGCTCTCTCCCTTTGCATTTCGCACTAAACATGTCACTTCCCATCCGCGTTTTTTCATGGCATGAACAAGTTCTAGTCCAATAAAGCCGGTTGCGCCTGTTAGGAATATTTTCATGTTTTGGTGTCCAAGTGAGTGTTAATGTCGATATCCTTGACTATATGGTGTGTCTGGGAATATATCAAATTTGGAAAGCGTGCCAGCATAAAATGCAATGGCATTTACGCTATCATCCAAAATATTTATTTTGTCTAATGCATCGATAACTTGCTGATTTTTTGAGATTGTTTCTTTCACACTCCTGAACACAAAAATGGCGTTCTAAAAAAATAGAACGTTTGATTTTCTAATTGCCGTTTAACGTCAGGTATAACTGCGTTCCAAAGTATTTTCGTCGTGTGTTCAAGAAAAATCCACCAAATGAACCACTGTAGTACTATAGTTTTCTTAGTGATTAACTCCTTTGGTCTTTTAGTTCATTGTTTTCAATTATCTGTGCACGAATTTCGCTTATGACTCGCGCATTAGTTAAAAAGAGTACTTATACATTCAATCGTAATCTAGGTTGGTATGTAGCCCATTACCGCAGAAATTTTCTTCCCGGTTTCTTTCAACTTATCGAGTACTTCGCTTTCGAGCGTTTCTCTGGAAATAGTTGCGATGGGGCAGGAGACGCTAATAGCCGCGACGCATTGAGAGTGTAAATTTAACACCGGTACGGCAATACATTGTAATCCCAGTGAATGTTCTTGGAGATCTAACGCATAGTTTCGTTCTTTAGTGAGTAGCAGCTCTTTTTCAAACTCATTTATGTCTGTTAGCGTGTAGGGTGTGATAGCGTGCAATTGAATGTTTTTCAAAATGGCATCTAAAGAACCACGCTCCAGATTTGAAAGCAACACCTTTCCCGAAGCCGTGGAATAAACATCCGTTCGTAAGCCAATGAACGAAGAGCACTGCAGTGCTCCGGCTTGATGATGTACGTCAACTTTATCTACATACACAGCTTCATCGTTATCAAGCACTAGCATGTGTACCGTTTCGTGTAGTTCCTTGCTAAGTTGCTCTAAAAGTAAGTGACTGATGTGGTTACACTAATTAGGACACACAGTTGAGTGTAAACTAACGCAACC
>JAALKB010000242.1 GCA_011088265.1 Gammaproteobacteria bacterium | reverse complement strand
ACTGAAATGTCCGTACCCTTAGACCCAGCAAACAGGCACTACGCTGAAATACTACGCCAAGTTGAGGCTGGTACATTAACAATCGCAGACGCGGAGTAATCCTACATGCCACTAACTAAGCTCCAGTTTAGGCCAGGTCTTAACAGAGAGGGAACCAACTACTCTAACGAGGGTGGGTGGTACGACGGCGACAAGGTTCGCTTCCGCTCTGGTTTTGTTGAGCGTATTGGAGGGTGGGCAAAAGTGGGTGCTTCCGCGTTTAAGGGAACATGCCGTAAGCTGCACGATTTCGTTACGTTATCTTCCGAAAACCTTTTGTTTATGGGCACAAACACAAAAGTCTATCTTGAGGACTCTGGGGTTCTAAACGATATTACCCCTATTCGTAGGACCGTGACCCTCGGAGCTAACCCCATTACAACCCAGAGTGCGGGAACGGGCATCATTCGTGTAACAGACACGGGTCATGGAGCCACGTTAGGAGACTTTGTAACATTCTCTGGTGCAACCGCAGTAGACGGACTGACTACAGGAAATTTAAATAAAGAGCAGGAAGTTACTGCGATTATTGACGCCAACATATATCAAGTAGACACGGGGGGCACATGCTCGTCAGGATCAACCGCGGGTGGGGGATCCTCGGTCGAAGCGGCTTATCAAATTAACATTGGTTTAAACACCACGATCCTTGGACCTGGGTGGGGCGCAGGCACCTGGGGCCGTTTTACTTGGGGGTCTGGTGCGGGATCTTTAGCGGGGCAAACATTACGTCTTTGGTTTGCTGATGACTTTGGCGAAGACCTTTTGATGAATATTGCGGACAGTCAAATCTATTACTGGGATGCATCCTCTGGGGTTTCAAATCGCGCCGTGACTCTTTCTTCTTTAGCGGGCGCATCCAATGTCCCTACGGTAGCTCGAAAGGTTCTTGTATCAGAAGTAGATCGCCACGTTCTGTGCTTTGGGGCAAATCCGTTGGGGGAAACAGCCCAAGATCCGTTGTTGATCCGTTGGTCTAGCCAAGAAAGCCCCACGGATTGGACTCCTACTGCCACTAATACCGCGGGCGATTTACGACTATCTCAGGGCTCAGAGATTGTAACCGCTTTGCGCACCTCTCGTCAGATTCTAATCTGGACAGATCACAGTTTGCACAGCCTTCAGTTCTTAGGACCACCGTTTACGTTTGGCACAGCTTTGCTGGGTGACAACATTCGGATTGCCGGACCAAACACCGCTATTAGTGTCAACGACGTTGTGTTCTGGATGGGCCAAGAAAACTTCTATATGTACGACGGTCGTATTCAACCGATTCCTTGCACCGTCCGGCAGTATGTCTTTAATGATCTTAACCGAAATCAGTCGTTTAAATTCCATGCGGGTAGTTTAGCTAGTCAGAGTGAAGTATGGTGGTACTATTGCTCCGAAAGCAGTGAGGAAATTGATCGATATGTTATTTATAATTACCTAGAACAAACCTGGTACTATGGGACCTTGGCCCGTACAGCTTGGAATGACCGTGCCGCAGGGCAGCGTTCGTATCCTCAAGCTGCAAGCGTAGATCAGTATTTATACGATCAAGAGTTTGGTTTGGACGACGGCAGCACAAGCCCGGCAACTCCTGTAGATGCGTTTGTTCAATCTTCTGACTTTGACATTGGTGACGGTGACCAATTTATGTTTATCCGCCGAATTATTCCCGACCTTAACTTTAGCACTTCCACGGCTGCGGCACCGGAGGTTGAGTTTACAATGACGGCCCGCAACTACAACGGCAACGTCACTGGTCAAGGAACGGATTCAGGTGACGTCATTAGATCTTCAGTAGTGTCTGGTCAGGACAACTATACCAACCAGTTGTTTATGCGCCTTCGTGGTCGGCAGATGAACCTAAAGGTTTCCAGTGACACAACAGGTGTGAAGTGGCGCTTGGGTTCACCAAGGCTTGAGATGAGACCGGACGGGCGCAGATGACTCGAAAGATTGTCAGACAAATTATTCCTATTGCTCCGGTGGTTTACGATCATGCTTATGTGAACCAATTAGCGCGGACCTTGGATAATTTTATTGATGAGCAAAGAAGCCCCATTGTAAATTTTCAAGGAATACCTAGCGACGGCGCGGCGAATACGTTAGAGTTAGGTGACGTGTTTGAATCCAACGGGTTTTTAAAGATTATTCGCACAAACGATATTTATTCGGGAAGTGCCTCTGCAACGGCGAGTGTAGGAGTAGTAGCGGTGGTTATAACATGAGTGGTCAAATTATTCAGATGCCTGACGGGTCGCAGTGGAAACCTTCTACAAGTTCTGATACAGTGCATTGTGTAAACTGTAACAACGCAGTTGATACGCCTCAAGAGGTCGCATCTTACCCAGATGGGAATTGTCCAGACTGTAACCAATCATGGACAGGTTCAGAACGGCGCAGTACTAAAATAGTAGTAACAATGCCCGAGCAGATAGTAGGGGAAGCGTAATGAGTTTTTTAGGAGATGTGTTAAAAGGCATTGTTGGCGGTGGCGGCGGTGGCGGTGGCGGTCTAGGCGATCTTTTTAAAGACATCTTAGGCAGCACAATCAAAGACGCAATCATGGACAAGGTGTTCAAGCGTGGGGATCGTGGTTCAAGCGGCGGCATTGGGAGTCTTGTAGATTTTAATAAAGGGCCTGACCAGCAAGAAGGTTGGGACGACAACCTGTATAAGTCTAAATACATTGATCCTGTCACTGGAGAATCTCCGGCATTCAACACGGCGGAAGAAAGAGATGCGTATGATCGACAGTATATAACCAAATACCAATCGGCGGCGGCGCAACCTGCTGTTGAAAAGGTTTATTCGTCAGACGTAGAAAGGATGTCTCAAGGAGGGATCGCGCAGTTTGTAGAAGGCGGCTTGATCGGTGGACCAGGGACCGTGACCAGTGATTCCATACCGGGTATGATCACGCAGAACGGTCGCCCTGTTGAAGAAATCCTGGTAGGCAACGGGGAAGTCATACTATCTGGGAAAGATCTCGCTGCCATGGACCCTGACGGGAATATGAAACGAGCAGGAATGCGCCTTGGCGGCGCTGCGAATGGAACAAGGGGCGCTGAAGCAGCACGAATGTATGCTGAAGTGGCTAGGAAAGGCTAACTGCAATGGCAACTCAAACAACAACTCAAACTTCCGTCGCAGATCTTCCCGAGTGGCAGAAGTCGTATATGAAGGAAATCCTTGACAGAGCTCAAGGCCTTGGAAAACAAAACTACACGCTCCCTGCTTATCAGGTTGCGGAACGTAATCCTCTGCAACAACAGGCTACAGATTTGGCGCAGGCGGGAGTAGGAGCGTATGAGCCCATGCTTCAGGCAGGGGCGGCAAGCGTCGGGACTGGAATTGAGGCCGCGCAAGCGGGGTTCAACCCTTTAGCCGCTTCCATTACTTCAGCGGGAGATATTGGTTCAACAACTGCGGCTAATATACTGAATCCAAACGCTGCTCAAGCTTATATGAATCCTTATGAGCAGTCGGTTGTTGATCAGACTATGCAGGATATTCAACGTCAAAGTGATATTCAGCAACAAGGCTTAGCGGCACAAGCGGTTGGAGCGGGAGCTTTTGGTGGTTCTCGTCAGGGTATTCAAGCGGCAGAGCAACAACGCAATACAATAGACGCGCAGGCTAGAGCCGCGGCGGGATTACGACAATCTGGGTACGCTCAAGCGCAACAGCAACAACTTGCTCGAGCGCAAGCGGCGGGGCAAGTTGGTTTGCAAGGAGCCGAGCTTATGCAGGAGGGAGCCTCTCGGTACGGGCAACTTGGTCAGGGCATTGGTAGTTTGGGTATGCAACAGGCTAAACTCGGAGAAGCATTCCAAGGTCTAAACATCAACGATATTAATACGTTGTCCAGCTTCGGTGGTCAAGAACAGCAGCAACGGCAGTCCGAGCTTGATGCTCAACGCCAGACTCAATATCAGAACACGATGCAGCCGTATCAGCAACTTGGGTTTTACTCTGATATCTTCCAAGGTATGCCGACTTCTCAGTCCACGTTCACGCAACAGCAAAAACCAGGGCCGAGCCCGATATCACAGTTTGCAGGGTTGGCGGGCGGACTGTATAGTCTTGGTAAGACAGGTATGTTTGGGGGCAATCAATGAGTGCTTTAAACCGCAGAATGTTTTCCAACCGAGATGCTCGGGTCAAGCTGGCTAATATGGGCGGAATCATATCGTCTTCCCCAGAACTTCTTGGCACGGCTCAGATGTACGCTGAAGGCGGGAATGCAAGTGCGCCCGAGGTTGAACAGTATGTTGCAGTTATACCAGGCGTAAACGAAAGTCGCCCAGTTCGGCTGCGGGCTGATACCCTTGCACGGTTGCAGGAGATTGCCCCTGGGGTCATGGCTAAATCCTTTGTGATGGACAGCGCTACGGCAGCGGAAAACAACCTGAATGTTATGAATTTGCGCCCCGCTGACGCGTTTGTAGAACGTCAGCTTTCAGAACAAATGCCTGAGAGGGCGGGTGCAGCCAGTGCTCCGGTTCCGGAAACTACCAGTCGTCCCTCGTATGACGACATCAACGTTGCGGGTCCTCCTAGTCTAGGGTTCCCATCTCCTTTGCAACAAGCTGCACGAACTGAACAGTATAATAATGCTGCTTCTGTTGATGGCGCCCCTGTAGAGGCCGTCGCACCTATGGTTAGCGAGGGCGGGATCGCAGGAGTTATGCGGGATGTAGCTAATGTTTATGCGGGGAACCCATCAAGGACTGCTTTGGACTCTCAGAGCACAGGATATAGGCCCCCGAATATTGGCGCAACGGAGCTCAACACCCCCGCTATTCGCACTGCACTAGCAGAGCTATCGAACCCTGATCAAGGCCCTAGACAACTTTCCGATGCGGAAATAGTAGCTAACGCTCGGGAGCTTCTTTCACCTGAAGCTAATGATCGAATTGACCGTGGAGCCACAGACGAAATAATTGCAAATGCCTTGGGACCCAAT
>JAALKB010000241.1 GCA_011088265.1 Gammaproteobacteria bacterium | reverse complement strand
ATCCAGTTTATACTGGATATGTAGCCTTTTCGGGTTCTTCAGGGACGACTAACTATTTTGGATTAATAGCCAGATTGGCGGTTGGATTAACGAATTGACTGACTAATCGCTGGAAATAAACCGATTATTTGATATCAATCAATACCAGCGACCCGGTCATCTTTCATAGTCTTTTTGCTCCGGAAAACGGCTATCTCCGACGCTGAATTGCCCTTGCAAACTTACTTTAAAATCAGCAAGGCATTTAGTCATCAGGAATTTTTATCATAACGATTACTCATCATCTTGCGTTTGTCATTTATGGTGATTTGTTTTATCTTATATAGGTTTTCTTAATCATAGAACATTTTTAGTATTAATTTATTCAATGCTAAAAATAAAGAGAAGTTTGGGAGTTTTACCATGAACACAAAAAACAATTCGACAGATAACACCGTCGATGACGCTACGCCCACAGGCAATTTTATCTTGACAGACAGCTCCACTGGGCAATCCTGGGAGCTTCCCGCTCGAGTCGGCGCCATGGGAAACCGGCTAGTCGATATTAAATCTCTCTACGGAAAAACCGGGATTCTGACCTATGATCCCGGCTTCACTTCTACCGCCGCCTGCAAATCTGATATCACTTTTATCGATGGGGAGAAAGGCATATTGCTGCACCGGGGATACTCAATTGAGGAATTATCGGCGAAAAGTGACTTTATGGAGACCTGCTATTTGTTGCTATATGGAGAATTACCTACCCCGGAACAAAAAAACTCCTTTGACCTGGATATCAAAAACCACACTCTATTACATGAACAGCTTACCCGGTTTTACTCGGGCTTTATGCGTAGTGCCCATCCCATGGCGATCATGGTCGGGGTTGTTGGCGCACTCTCTGCGTTTTACCACGATAGCATTGATATTAATGATGTCGAACAGCGACAACTGGCGGCACACCGGCTGATTGCAAAAATGCCAACCATCGGTGCTTATGCATTCAAATATTCTTTAGGCATGCCGTTCCCCATGCCTCGAAATGAATACAGTTATTCTGAGAATCTATTGCAGATGATGTTCTGTAATCCTGCTGAGGATTATGAGATTAACCCGGTTCTGTCTAAAGCCATAGACCGCATTCTTATTCTACATGCGGACCATGAACAAAATGCATCCACCTCGACGGTCAGGCTGGCTGGCTCATCCGGAGCCAATCCCTACGCATGTATCGCATCAGGTATTGCCTCTTTGTGGGGTCCTGCCCACGGCGGCGCCAACGAGGCTGTCCTCAAAATGCTGGACGAAATAGGTACGGTAGATCAGGTAGAAAAGTACATTAAAAAAGCACAGGATAAAAACGATAGCTTCCGACTCATGGGGTTTGGACATCGGGTTTATAAGAGCTATGACCCTCGGGCAACAGTGATGCGGGAAACCTGCCATGAAGTGCTCCAGGTGCTGGGTATCAACGATCCAAAACTGGAACTTGCGATGGAGTTGGAACGGATCGCACTGGAAGATGATTACTTCATCGAGAAAAAGCTCTATCCAAATGTGGACTTTTACTCCGGCATTATCCTCAAGGCAATGGGCTTTCCGACCTCTATGTTCACCGTTATGTTTGCAATTGGTAGGACCGTAGGGTGGGTATCCCACTGGAAAGAAATGTTAAACGATGATGAACAAAAAATTGGACGCCCTCGCCAACTGTATTTGGGTCAACAACATCGCTCTTTTCTCCCCATTGATAAACGAGGACATACGGAAAAAAAGACCAGTTGGTCCTGGTTTTGGAGTAAGTAACGTGGAATTGGGAACTTGCCGTGGATAGTCATAACGACAACCCATGGCAACGAACCATAAAAAACCATGGAATTTCGGATCGTTCCCATGCATTCATTATAGGGTCAATCTGACTAAAAACCCTGCCACACCTTTCCTTCATAAACCGGGTAGGATTTCGAGGGCAGCTTGCCTTAGAATACGCAGATGCAAACCTGGATCTACAAAGGCAATCGAAAGGCCAACACCTATCTTTACGTAACCCGTAAAGACGATTTTAAACTGGTACCTGACGCACTGCTGAACCTCATTGGTGAGACCCAACTGGTAGTAAGTGTGAACCTAGCGACGAAAACCCGCCTTGCCCAAGCCAACATTGACGATGTCGTTGAGCAACTAAAGCGCGACGGGTACTTTCTGCAACTTCCTCCGGGAGATCAAAAAGTGGAAAAGTTGTGCTAACAAAAATCCTATTTACCCTGTTAGTCATCATCGGCGTTGCGTTTTTTTTCCGCACAAAGAACCAGGCTTCTCAGGAAACACCCCAAGGTGATGGCAGTGACATTACCGCCAAACCCCTCCAACCTATCAGTGACAACTCAAAGTCTGGAAAATCACTACCTACCAAAACAGTGGCCTATCTATTGCTTGCTATTCTTATTGGCATTTCAATTCTGATTTTTATCATTAGCTCCAATAACGATAATCGTATCGTCAATATCAGAATTATCGGAGATTCCGGCGTTAACACAACCTATCAGGCCCGACAAAAAACCATCAAGGGACGAAGTTTTGAAACACTGGATGGAACCATGGTCACATTGGGGGAGAGCGATCGAATAGAGATGATCGAACAATAATGCATTTGCTAACTCGCCCTCCAGTCAGCATTGCATTGATCGCAATTTCGATTATTGTCTTTGTCCTGATGCAAACCTGGAATCGGGAGCAAATTTTGCTACCTCTTCTTATTTCTCAGTATTACCAACCCGCACTCCCAGAGATCCAAAACGGTGAAATTTGGAGATTGATCACTCCGATTTTTCTTCATTTCGGAATCTTCCATCTGATTTTTAATATGCTGTGGACCTGGGAATTGGGTAAGATAATTGAAAGCAGGCAGGGTGCGATCTGGCTCATTCTAACAACCCTGTTGATCGCCGTTATTTCCAATCTTGCTCAGTATCTTGTTACTGGTCCGGTTTTTGGTGGTATGTCAGGTGTGATATACGGCTATTTGGGTTATGTCTGGTTGCAGGGAAACTATAATCCGGGATTCGGTATTAAACTTAACCCTTCTGTGGTCAAGCTGATGCTGGGGTGGTTTTTGTTATGTTGGTCGGGCTTATTGGAAAAATTCTTTGGCCTTAGCGTAGCCAATACCGCCCATACCGCTGGCTTGGTAAGCGGCGTAGTCCTGGGGCTAGCTCTAGTTGTTTTCCGTAAACGCCGAATTTAGATTCCAAGCACTAATAATCCAAAGTATTTGCCATCCATTCTGACGTCGCTCCCTTGATATGACAACGAACAACGGTTACATTTCAAGTCCTGAATGCATTGAAAGGGACGAGTAATCAGTTATCTATTGATCCATGTGGCAGCTCCATATGGTAAGCGATCAGGGGACAGTGTAAGCCCTGGGAATAGCACTGATGAATATCACCCTGGAGCAGCTGCCCGAAGGACAGAACCCAATACCCTGTTTCCCGTACGATCAATCATACGGGTAGTAATTGAGCAATAACCATTGGATCAGAACTGTTTGGTAGGCCCAGACGGCTCGCCCCCGATACAGGGCATGGGAGTGAGGACAAATCACATCCTTTCCCATAAGATCTGGTTTGTGAAAACCAGAGAAAAACCGGGTGGTACCGCGGTTATCAGGTGAGTTCATGCAAATGACCTACCCAAAACATCGCCCCGGAGAAATACCTTACTGTATTTCTCCGGGGTTTTTTTATGGCTTTGTTTAATTGTATTCGCTGTTCATACTGGGCCTGAGATACAAATAACTGATTTACTGACATATTTATAGAGCGACAACATGTCCACTGACAACATTGTTTTTGACGAAGTCCCCAGTCGATATAACGGCCCCGAGATTGAGCAGGAAATACTTGGGTTTTGGGAACAGCAATCCATTTTCGAAAAAACACTGGAGAATAGTGAAAACAAGCCCCGGTTTAGTTTTAATGAAGGGCCTCCCACCGCAAACGGAAAACCCGGCATCCACCATGTACTTGCCAGAACGTTTAAAGACATCTATCCAAGGTACAAAACCATGCAAGGTTATTATGCTCCGAGAAAGGGAGGATGGGATACCCATGGCCTACCAGTCGAGCATGAAATAGAAAAACAGCTAGGCATTTTTGACAAAAAGGAAATTGAAAAACAGGTTGGGGTAGCGGAATTTACCCAACGTTGCCGTGATTCGGTAATGACGTATATCGGTGAATGGGAAGCCATGACCAAGCGAATGGGATATTGGGTCAACCTGGATGAAGCATATTACACGCTGGATAATCAATACATTGAATCCACCTGGAACCTGTTAAAAAGAATCTGGGACAAGGGGTTAATTTATAAAGGCAATAAAGTCGTCCCTTATGATCCACGTATTGGGGCCACACTCTCATCCCATGAGGTAGCCCAGGGATACAAAGAAGTGGAAGATCCATCCATTACCGTCCGCTTTCCATTAGTGGATGAAGACAATACATCCGTATTGGTTTGGACCACAACCCCCTGGACTCTACCGTCAAATCTCTTGCTTGCTGTTGGGGCCGATATTGACTATGTCAGGATCAAATACCAGGATGAAATACTGATTCTCGCACAAGCCCGCCTGGAGACCGTTCTCCAGGATGAACCCCATGAAATCATCGAAGTAATTCAAGGACATGAATTGGCAGGAAAACGCTATCAACGTTTATTTGATCACCTTGAAGTATCAACCGGGGACTGCTTTAGAATTGTCTGCGCAGACTTCGTTAGCACCGAAGATGGAACTGGCATTGTCCACACCGCACCCGCATATGGGGTTGACGATCTGGAACTTGGAAAACGCGAAGGAGTGCCCGTTATTCATGGCGTTGGCCTGGACGGCTACTTCAAGTCCGAAGTTGAACCCGTTGCTGGACTGTTTTTCAAGGAAGCGGATCCCATCATTAATCGCCTTCTTGAAGAGCGCGGCATCATGTTTCGTAACGAAAGAACGCTCCACAATTACCCCTTTGGTTGGCGTCCCGGG
>JAALKB010000018.1 GCA_011088265.1 Gammaproteobacteria bacterium | reverse complement strand
CGAGTCGGTAGGGATACCCATCGGGTTGATAGGGCGTAATGGAATCCACACCAGTGCCGCCGACTCTGGCGGGGCGAATATCCACATGATCTCCCACTACAAGGCCGCCCATCCCCATGGGTCCGAAAAGTCCTTTATGACCGGTAAAAGTCATCACATCGACACAGGATTTCTCCATATCAAGGTCCAGGACCCCTGCCGTCTGACATGAATCAAGAACAAATAGAACACCGGCTTCCCGAGCAATTTTTCCAATGGCGTCAATGTCCTGTACGCTGCCTAATACGTTAGATGCATGGTTAATGACAATAACTTTGGTATTTGACTTTATGGCTTTTTGAATATCCTCAGGGTCAAGATAACCCTCGCCATCTCTTTGAATTTGAGACACTTCCACATTCATATCTCTTTCCATGTGATTGGTTGGGCGGGTGACGGAATTGTGTTCAAGCCTACTGGTGATCACATGGTCTCCGGGCTGGACTAAACCAAACAGGGTCATATTAAGAGAATCAGTGGCGTTTTGAGTGAAGACCACCCGTTGGGGGTCGCCCGTGTGGTTAAAAAAACTGGCTAGAAGCCGCCGGGTTTCTGTGATCATCCGTTCCGCCTCTACTGCCATTTCATGTCCAGCCCGTCCGGGGTTTACTCCGTATTGACGGAAAAACTGATCCATTGTTGTATAAACGCGTTCTGGCTTCGGCCAGGTTGTAGCAGCATTGTCCAGGTAGTATTGCTCTTTCATTATTTTCCTAACGTGTGGTCAATTCAATATAGAGATGCCAGGGGTCTATGGAAAACCAGAATCAAGCTAACGTCAAAAATAGCTGCTCTGCTTAAAGGAGAATCGTCGATGATTTTGTGATGGGCTATTGCCTCATCGGTTGAGTTACCAGTAGTTTGCTCATGTCAAAACAGTGAAAGACAACCTAAAAAACAATCCAAAAAAACCGTCAAAAGAAAATCCACCAAATCCCAATGCATAAAGATGAGTGAATATTATCTAAAAAATCAGTTTAATGGGTATAGTATCTACAGTTTTTGTCAAAAATAGGATTTTTTACTAATAACCTTGTGATAGATAAAATTCTATTTCATTTTTGCTTTAGTTTTATAATGATTTGAGTTTTATGTTCATTTCGGTTTTCAACCGGGATATGCTTTCCTATACTTTTCGTGGAGACCCAGAGCTTAGGTAATGTCACTTAAACAGATCAGTGTCATCGATTTGTCCCAGATCGATTCCCAGCATGATGCCAGAATTGCAGACGAAATCAGATTTGCCTGCCATGAATATGGTTTTTTCTATGTGATTAATCATGGGGTTGAAAAGGTTTTGCTGGATGACTATTGGCTGCTTTTAAAGCGTTTCTTTGAACTACCCGGAGAAATCAAGGAATCTATTAATAAGATCCATTCCCCACACTTCAGGGGATGGGAGTCCCTGGGCTCTGAACTAACGAATAATCAGGTGGATCACAGGGAGCAATTGGACATTGGTCCGGAGCGGGAAGCCCTAACGAATCCCTACCCACACTATGAACGATTGATTGGGCCTAATCAGTGGCCGACCGCCTTGCCCGGTTTTCAGGAATGTGTTCTGACCTTCATGGCAAAGATGTCTACAGTAGCTCGAAGGATACTGTCGCTTATGTCAATGTCTCTGGGTCTGGACAGCGATCAGATTCATCATTCCTTCGGGGAAATCCCAGGTCCGTATCTCAAGTTGATCCGGTATCCATCCACTCCCTCTGGCTCCCAGGGGGTGGGGATTCATAAGGATTCTGGCTATTTGACTTTGCTTCTTCAGGACAATATAGGAGGGCTAGAAGCACAGGCCTGCGATGGAAAATGGTATGGTATTCGGCCACGGGAAGGAGCTTTTGTTGTTAACGTTGGAGAACTGCTCCAGATGATCACCCATCATTATTTCATTGCGGCACCGCACCGGGTGGTCAATGCCAAACCCGTCGAAAGATTTTCATCGGCTTTTTTTTATAGCCCTGATTTACACGCCCGTCTGGATCCATTACCACTTGGGCAAGGTTTGATAGAACAGGCACGGAGAAGCGCCTGGCATCAAAATGACGGATTTATGCCGTCCAGGCAGCAGATTCTAATGGGGACGCAGAAACAGGGAACTGAAAACCTGCCCAGAGTTTTCGGTCATCGATACTGGCAACGTTGGGAGCGAAGCTATCCTGAAATTGTCAGAAAGTACTATCCCCAGGACTACACTGCCGATTCATGACCCTGATAGGTATCATGGATTGATGTCATGGATCGATGTCATAGATTGGTGCAATGGGTTGGTGTCATGCAGAGATATGAGATTTTCCTGACGGATCTTTGTGGATGGCGATGATGAAAAACCTGACAGCAAGAAATGTATTAGCCCCAGGTGTTGATATCAGTTAACCGGGATCCAATCCTGGCCGCGGCAAATAAAAAGGATGCATCCTTTGACAATCAGCTTGTCTCCCTCCTTTCGCATTTTAGATTTATAAATCTTATCCTCGTCTGGTGCCCAAATTTTGCCCCCAGAGTAGGTTCCATCACCATGATCTTCCATGTCCCAAACGATTAGCTTTCCCAGGTGTTCGTAGTCTGGATTGGAAACACCGTTGTCCACCTCCCGGAATGCGGTTTTAATTTTCCCGCACACTTTACTGCTATCCGTTTCACAGGGGATCATTTCGACATACAAATAACCTCCTTCATCATTGGTTTCGGTTCTGAACGTTCCAGAGATCGAAATAGCGAAAGCAGAAGACGAAAATAGGGTAATGGTTAGAATAAGAGTGATAGCTTGGCGGATAAAATGGTGCATGATTCTGATCGTTATTGTGGCTTGGGAACGCAGATTGTCCTAAAAAGCGAACCTCGTCAAGCCCGAATCACCCGCTTTAACAGTGAATAGGTCTGCTACCGGTGTGATAGGCTATTCGTGGTTGTTACAGAAATGATACCTCTGTTAATCTCCCCAGCAGTTATCATTTACAAAGAATCAACTCATTATCTCAGCCACAGCGGCTACAACTTACTGGAAGGGGTCGAATCAATGACAAATACCGTGACTCAAATGAGCGATAGATCATTTAGCCAATCGGAGTGGGCACTACGAGTGGATCTTGCTGCGGCTTTTCGGTTGGCGGTTCACTTTGGATGGCATGAGTCAGTGGCGAATCATTTCAGTGCGGTTACCTCTGAAGATGGAAAAACCTTTCTGTTAAATCCCCGCTGGAAGCATTTTGCTACGATCAAGGCTAGCGATCTACTGAAGCTGGATTCAGAGGATGAGGAAGTGATGGTAAGGGAGGACGCGCCGGACCCCTCGGCCTGGGGCTTGCACGGATCAATCCACCGTCTGGTTCCTGATGCGAAAGTTCTGCTTCATTGTCATCCCCCCTATGCAACGGCCTTGTGTGGTCTCAAGGATCCGTCCATAAAACCCATTGATCAGAATACCGCAAGATTTTTTGAACGAATGGAGATTGATCTGGATTTTGGTGGATTGGCAAGCGAAGAGGGTGAGGGCGAGCGACTCGCCCGGGGGGTTCGTCGGCATTCAGTGATGATTATGGGCAATCATGGTGTAGCCGTCGTCGGAAGTACTGTGGCAGAGGCATTTGAGGATTTGTATTATCTCGAACGGGCTGCGCAGACCATGGTTTTGGCTTATTCCACCGGGCAGGCGCTTAATCTGATGGATGATGAACTGGCAAGAACAGTAGCTAAAGGATGGGATGCCTACCGTGAGGGGCTGGCGGAAGGTCACTTTTCCTATCTTAAGACCATGCTGGATCAAACGGATTCCTCCTGGCGGGAATGAGGTGTCTGTTTCCTCCCTGTCTACTATATGGCTGCATGGAGTACACTGCCTGGGTAAAACTAATTCAAGGCATGTCCGTTTTCATCTGTATTCGTCTGAGTTTGTAGAATCAGGAATAGTCGTAGACATCTCCAAAGGTATGCATGGATATTGTTGATACGGATACCCGTAGTCAAATGATGGCAGGAATCAGTTACAAAGATACCAGGCCTGAATTATTGGTGCGTCGTGCATTGCACAAAAGGGGATTCCGTTTTAAATTGCATGACAAGGAATTGGCGGGAAAACCAGATCTGGTTTTCCCGAAATATCAATGCGTTATTTTTGTTCAGGGATGTTTCTGGCATGTGCATGATTGTCACTTATTCAAATGGCCAAAAACCCGAGAGCAGTTTTGGCATGAGAAACTAGGCAAAAATCAGCTTCGGGATGCTCGAAATCTAAGCGAGTTGAAGCGATCAGGTTGGCGAACGGCGCTTGTTTGGGAGTGTGCTTTAAGGGGAATTTCCCCTGAGAAAAAAACCCATGTCATTGACCAACTCAACGCCTGGATCATAAACGGAGGAGAGTTTCTATCCATTGAAGGGAATGATTTGGCAAATGCCGATGATATGGATACGGATAGCTATGATGTGGATATCTTTGGGTAATTTATCGCTGCACCATATTTGACTCCCCCGAAACATGAGCGCAATATAGTAGGCTATCGAGATGGACAAAAGGTTTTAAAGCGTTGTTCAGACGGACTAGGTTTCAAGCTATATTTTAGGCCAGGTTTCAGGCAGGCGATGTTGATGTCCACAGGTATCAAGAATAGGTAACTAACTGATAAGGAGGTAGTAATGGATAGCGCGTTATTGGGTTTTTTGGTGGTGTTTGGCATTTGGCATGCCATGTTGATTACAATTCCAATCATGGACATTCTAAGATCATCCTTACCGTTAAAATCCAAAGCGGTTTGGTCATTGTTCCTATTGTTGCTCCCCATGGTTGGCATTGGAATCTATTATCTGAAATATAAATCCAGCCTTTCCCAGGAAAGTCGATTTGAAATCAGTGCTGAGAATGAACGGGCGAGAGCAGGAACTTTGCCTGGAGGGAAGATAGACTGACGAAATAGACCCAGAAAGCTCATTTGGAAGGCAGAATCTGGCGGGAGGACCGAATCATGATGTCCGCCGCTTATGACGTTCTGCCATTCCGTCTGGAGTATTCGCTCTGAAGCTAGCCTGCTTATCCCAGGAGGATAAGCAGGCTTCTACTTCATTTTGCCCGGTATCGTTTGAATTAACTGCAAACTCGAAGGTTGTTAGCTTTTTCCCGGGAACTATCGTCTATCCTTGAATCGTCATGCAACGATGGCTTAGATGAGTGGTGCGCCGAACAATGTGCCATGGAAATAAATAAGCACTGCATAGACCACGAGTCCTGCGACGATGACAATCATGTCCTTCTTTAATGAAACCACTTCAGTGGATGTTGTTGCTCCTCTGGAGTTGGCGGACCAGATACCAAACACCCCGTAAACACCCAATGCGCCGAAAAGTATCATAGAGGCCTGGTCGCCATTGGCACAAAGATGCGCGACCGCCCACAAGACAACACCCAGTAGCATGGGATGGCGGATAAATCGTTTGATGTTGGTCGGCATATTTGCCGCTGGTAGCAAAATGAGAACGGGAATCATGGCTATCATGGCGAAATATCGACCCCAATGAGGTGGATCATAGACCGGCACAAACTCAGCGGCCCCAAAACCATAAATAATCAGACCAAGACTCAGGAATGAGAGAATGGAAAACATACCTTTGTATCCATTAGCGCCCATCTTGCCAACCAGAGAAGATTTAAACGAGGGAATACAGGGAACCAGATGAATCCCAATAAAGATGATCAAACCAAAAATGAGGATATTCATATTATTGATGCTATGCAGTAGAGTTGGTGATATGTCCCAGGGAGTCGCTGCATAAGCCTGACTAACGAAAAATACTTTTCACTTTGACAGAGATTCCTTGGCATGGAGCACAAATATAAAACATAAGCATAACATCCGCCAGGAGATTGTTCTCATTGGTAGTGTCCTATTGGTTGTGTCTTAATTAGGGTCGAAGTTGTAATTATTCATACCTGGTCAGCAACCCAGTTGTTTGACAATGGGTCCGTTAGGATCTGAACCAGACAAAAGCTAATGAATACTATTTGTTTATTGACCATGATCCTCTCGGTGCTCTCCTGGCTGGTCTGGTTTTGAAAGCCATTGGTTAGTCTGGTAAGTAGTGTTGGCTCCAGCTTTCACTAACGATTTTGTTACTAATAAGTGAATCAATCTTCGACGCAGGATATCCCAGTTCTAGCAGTACCTCCCGGGTATGCTGTCCATATTTCGGCGCATGAGAAGGAGCATGGGCAGTACTCCTAAATGGCCTTACTGCTGTGGGCGAACAGATATCGACTTTACGCCCCAGACCCTGGTGTTGATAGCGAATGAAATACATGGTTTGTGCATCAAAATCAATTTTCTCACCGGCTTCTTCAAAAAGATTTTCTTTTCTCAATTTGGCCATGGAGTTGATCGCACAAATACCAATGTCCAACTTTTGCAATGTCTCGATCCAGTAGGATGTTGGATGCTGTTGAAATCGATCAGACAGGTATTGAATCATCGAGGGTTCCTGAGCCGACAGGATAGTAGAAAATTCAGGCACCACTGCTAACTGTAAGTGGTGCCGGGGTTTGATTCCAAGAAATACCCAACCATCCTGGGTTTCGTAGCAACGATAAAAAGCATTGGTTCCTTTGGCTTCCCGACCGCTGGGCTCGTCAAATGGACCACGCCCCTCATAATCGAACATAAACGGAAGTTGCAACAATTGCCCCGCTGCGGCCAAAGAGCTTCGAGCGACGTCTGACTGGCCCGTTAATACCCTTTTCAAAAGGGCAACACTCAGGGCGAAAGCGCCACAAAATCCACAGAGAACATCGATTGTTCCCAGATGAGCATGTTCTTCAGGGGTGTCCAGTGACCCACCAAATCGAGCCATGATGCCGGTTGAGGCCTGAATCAAATCATCAAATCCCACATAATTGCTTCTCGGGCCAGGTAGGGGGCCTCCATAAGCGTCTATTTGACACAAAATAATAGTTGGATTGATGGTTTTTAATTGTTCTGGAGTAAGTCCTAAACGCTCCAGTTGCTGATCTACCGCATTGATTGTTACCACGTCGACGTCCTTAATGATTTGTTCAATAATTTCCTTTCCTTCGTCAGATTTTAGATCGACAAGTATGCTTCGTTTTCCGCGATTGGCCTGTAATCCGAAAATGACGGTATTCCAGGGATCAAACGTTGGTTTAACGTTATCTATCCGAATAATGTCGGCCCCGAATCGAGCCAGAGTTGATGCGATTGTTGGACCTGCAATCACATTGGTCAAATCCAGTATCTTTACGCCACTCAACCATCCGGGTCGACTCTCTCCATGGACCTGAACAGAGCGTTCTCTTGTCTGCTTTCTTTTATCTTCGACATCCTGCTCAAGCTCATCCAGGATTTCTTCGCGATGTTCGTTCAACGTCGGTGCAGGCTTCTTCTTTACAATGTTTTGGGCATCACCGTTCAACCAGGCGACGTTTCCCGCCTGACGCATCAAGCCATAGTTTGAGTCGTCGACCTCTAAAATGAGTCCAGATTGAATGGCATGGTCCGAGTGAATCCACTCCTTTGTTTCGCGATGGGCAGCTCCCGGCAATGCATTTTTTCCGAAAATCTCCTCCCATTCGTAACTGGTTTTCTGCAGAAAAGCAGCTTCCATCTTCCTGGTCAGGAAATCAGCCCATTTTTTCGAGAATGGATAAGCCCATAAGGTGCAGTCTTCAGCCCATCCCCGGGAAGAAATATAGGGATCATCCATTGGAATCCCCGCTTCCAGAATCGCTTCCCAAATACCTAACACTTCAAATATCTTTCGGACATGGCTCGTGTGTGACGCACAGACGACATAAAACGGTCGTCCATCAGCGCAGATGTAGTTCTGATACAGCGGATCAAGAAACCCACGCAATTCAGGGCAAGTCATGTCCATTGGTATCCCTTCCTGTTGACGTCGCTTGATTTCCCGCTCCCGCCGAGACAGATAGCGTTCAGGCAGGTTTTCAATGTTCATTGAGTTATAAACCAGCCCCTCCATCATGGCGGTTGCAAGTGGTACTTCGATGATGTCTCCAAGCCCGGTTTTTTCCCGAGCGTAAAGAGCCAGAGAAACAGACATTGATCCCAATGTTGCCGCATATCCCGATGCTAGTACCAAGGGAGAGAAAGAGGGATTAATTCCCATTAACACTCGGTTCAGCCCCATGTCCATAAATTGCCCAATGGCAGCTCCCACAGTAGCTTCCCATGCCTGTACCTGGGCCCATTCCCTGTCATTGTGCGCGAATCCTGGTAGGGATAGATAAACAAGAGCGGGATTAAGCATCGTCATCTGCCTGGCTGATAACCCTAATTGGTCCATAACTCCGGGGCGAAAATTTTCGACGACAACATCTGCTGAAGCAACCAGCTGCTGGGCAATTTGAAGGTCTTTTTCTTCCTTCAGGTTCAACGCAATGCTTTTTTTGTTACGATTTAAAATTGCATTCGTTGGGGTATCCCAAAATGGGCCAGAAACAGGATCAATCCTAATGACTTCTGCTCCCTGATCAGCAAGCATCATGGATACGGCGGGTCCCGCGAGATACTGTCCAAAATCGATTACTCTAATACCGCTTAACGGTCGTGTTGATGACATCAATAACTTACCTATTCAATTCAAACAAATTTAGGAGACGTTGCATCCAATTAATGAACAATTCCAGTATAGTGTTCCCTACGCGAATTGAAAACCAATGTAGAACGAATCGAAAAAACGCTCATACTACCTGGGTTAATGGGCGAATACAAAAGTACTGCTATCCCAATCACCTAATAGCGCAGACTTCAGTTATCAATGACAACGGGCATGTCCAGCAGGCATGTCCAGGACATTCGGGGAAGCAGACTGGCTCCGAATCCTGGAGTATCTGTGATAAATATTTTGCCATTTGGCTTTCATTGAATTTTTAAGGGATTTTTAAGGGATTTTTCAACTACCTGATAACTCGCCAGATCACCAATGTCCCCAATTCCCAATAGTTGGTCTGGAGTAGTCGGTCTGGGATAGTCAATCTGGAGAGGCGAATGTGCTAGATATACTATTACGGCTTGAGTAACGTTACTTCCACCTGCGCATCGAACATAAATACGCTATCATGTGTTGCACGTTCAATCATCGCTGACAAACTATTTGATGTTAGTCAGAATAACCATCCTACCCATGAACGATTATTGGAGACTACTCTGATGCTTCATACACCCATTAAATGGCCGAACGGCGCAAGATGTGCCTGTGCTATTACTTTCGATATCGATGCGGATAGTTTAATTCACATTGCAAAACCGAAAGACGCGCATACTCGTTTGTACCCCATTAGTATGGGAAAGTATGGTCCAACCATTGCCACGCCTCGTATTCTTGAAACCTACCGACGGCTGGGTATTAAACAGTCCTTTTTTGCACCAGGGTGGTGCATGGAACAATACCCAGAAACCATGGAAGCGATTCTCAAGAGAGGACATGAAATTGGCCACCATGGATATCTGCACGAAGATCCAACAAGCCACACTCCCAACGAACAACGCTATTGGTTCGAACGGGCACTTGAGGTATATGAAAAAACGACCGGTTCAAAGCCCAAAGGATATCGGGCGCCGGTGTACAACATTAATCAGGCCGTGATCGACCTAATGATTGAACACGGCTTTAGTTATGAAAGTTCGTTAATGGGAGATGACATACCCTATATGCTAAAAACAGGGAAGGGGGATCTGGTTGAATTACCGGTCCACTGGGGTACGGATGACTGGCCAACTTTTGCTCACTATGAAGAGATTGGATACATGATGCCTGTTGCTGCGCCTTCTGTGGGTTTGCAGGGATTCATGGAGGAATTCGAAGCGCATTATGAAGCCGGAGGTTTTTGGATGGCTATCTGGCATCCTTTTCTAACCGGTCGACTTGCGCGTTGGCGAGCCGTGGAGAAATGGCTGGAAGGCGTATTGGAAAGAGGGGATGTCTGGTTCGCACCGCTTCATGAAATTGCACAACATGTGCGCAATGAGTACGAACGGGACCCCAATAACGTGAGAACAGACACATTACCCTATTATCCCAAGCCCGTTCTCCTTTAGCCTGATACGGTGAGAGTCTGTACATCGATTTTCGCGCGAGCCAGATGAAGGCGATTAAAAATTGAGTAACGATAGAATAAGAGCGACACAGAATAAGAGCAATGAGATAGCGAACGATGCCTGAGCAAAATATGGGATACCAGAAACCGTTTGACCCAACAGAGTATCAGCGACGTTTTCAGCAAACCCGGGAGAGGATGTCGAGGTTAGGCTATGATCTGATTATCTGCCAGGATCCGGCCAATATGGGATGGTTAACTGGCTTCGACGGATGGTCTTTCTACGTTCCCTAGGCTGTGCTGGTTCACCTTAATGAAGATGCGCCGATTTGGTTTGGGCGTGCCCAGGATGCAAAGGCGGCCCACATCACCACGGATATCCCAGCTCATAATATTGTGGGCTATTCCGAACCCCTGATACATCACCCGGTTGGGCATCCATTCGATGAGCTGGCGGATCTGATTAAACAAAGAGGGTGGTCATCCCATCGAATCGGAGTCGAGTTTGACGCCCATTATTACACCGCCCGATGCCATCATCACCTTGTTAAGGGACTACCCAATGCCACTGTTTCAGATTGCCATGAGTTGGTGAATTGGGCACGGTTAGTAAAATCTGAAGCAGAATTGGTCTATATGAGAGAGGCCGGGGAAATCTGTACCGCAACCATGAATCGCGCCATCGAAAAGATTGCGCTAGGAGTGCCGCAATATGAAGTGATTGCTGATGTTTATCATGCGCAAATAATGGGTGTGAACGGAAAGTTTGGCGATTACACCAGTTTGTGCCCTCTGATTCAGGTTGGGGAAGGAACAAGCACTCCTCATTTAACCTGGACAGATGACCTTATTCCAAATGATTCTCTTCTGATGATGGAATTGGGTGCGGCAAGGCGTCACTATCATGCACCATTGACCCGCACCATTTATGTTGGCAAGCCGCCATCTGAAGTGGTGGATCTTGCCCAGGTCATCGTGGAAGGAGTGGATGCTGCTCTGGAGACCGCTCAACCCGGTGCGACCTGTGAGCAGGTCGAAGAAGTCTGGCAGCGAGTGTTAAATCGAAATGGATATAAAAAAGAAAGTCGGGTGGGTTATTCCATTGGGCTAAATTATCCACCAGATTGGGGCGAGCGCACTGCGAGCCTTCGACCCGGAGATACAACGGAGTTGACAGAGGGTATGTGCTTCCACTTTCAATCCGGTGTTTGGTTAGACAATTTCGGAGCCGCGGTCTCCGAGCCCTTCGTGGTCACCAGGAATGGAGGGCAACGACTGTGTGATGTACACCGGGGTTTGGTAGTTATTGATTGATCACGGGCTGATACGGGCTGATAAGGATTATCAGTGGAAATCGGACTCGTATTTTTTAACTACTGCGGTCAAGGTTTCGTTATAAGGGGTTGGTATCCCAAGTTCCTTCCCTAACGTGACCGCCATGCCGTTGATGGCGTCGATTTCAGATGGGCGTTTAGCGTGATGATCCAATAACATGGAAGGTCTGGCATTCGGCATTTTTGCGGCAAAGGCTGTAACGTATCCAATCGGATCATCGAAAGAAAAATGGATGTTCTTTGCCTTACCCAGCTCATAAACTTCCAATGTGCAGCCCAGCGCAATTTTACGCAATACGTCGTTTGCCATTAGCTCCCCTAGAGTGCAGTCGAATACAGTACACGGCCCACTTAGCGTCGCATTACAAATATACTTCTCCCAAATCAGTTGATTGATATCAACGAATGCCTTGGTATTGAAGCCAGCGTCGCACCATAACCGGGTCAATTCAATCAGGCGATCTGTCATACCCCCCGTCATTTCGCCAATACGAATCATGTTCATAGCGGAATGGTGAGCATGCCCGGGAGCTTTTAACGACGCACCAAAGCCATCCGCGACTCCCAGAAAAACATTATTCGTGGGCATGTGTTCCGCAATTCGCTCACCCGCACCTAATCCATTTTGAATCGTCAATATCTGTGACTGTGGTCCCATTAAGCTGGCAATTGCTCTGGCAGCAGATCCTACGCCAGATGCCTTGGTGGCGATTACATATAAGTCGCAAACTCCAGCGTCATGAACATCCCTGCTAGCATTGATATTGCTAATCACTCTGTTTCCACTGGCTCCGTCAAGGTGAAGTCCGCTCTGTTTGATGTATTCAACGTGATCGCTCCAAAGGTCGATCCCCCAAACCTCGTGCCCAGCCTCAGCCATCAGTCCTGCATAGACCGATCCCATTGCCCCAACGCCGATAATTGCTATTTTCAATGTTGATCCCGTTTACTGTGGTGAGACGTTGATAACCAACTGCTGGTTCTGACTGATCATTCAACTATCCATTGAACTGGTTTCTGGACTTAATCTGGGGTTGGCTCTAGAGGTCGTTTCTGATTTTTTCATTAGCTCGGTCCTGGGTTTAGTGTTTGAGTTTACCCGTTTGGTGGATGAAATTAGTGAGGAAAATCCGGTAACCTCCTTAATGTAGAAAGTAATGCGTTGTCGAATTCATCGGGCCGGATGGTTTCCATTGGATTTGACCAATATGAAATGCGGTAGTTTTTGCCGGTTTAGTCTTCAGGGTCCGATGTCCAATAATTTGCTATCCAGAGATTTAATATCGAATCTTCGTGCTTGACTGGCGCGGAACAGGCATGCCAATTAAGGCTGAATACGGAATACTGCACCGTCACCGGATAGTTCCTTAACCTGATCGATTCGTTCGCCGTTCCAATGATAAGCCAAATGAGCACCTTGAACAGGAATACTCATGACGTTGGGGTAAAAAGCTGCAAAGCATTCTCCTTCTGGATGTCGCACACTGTTATACACAACACCGAGTGCGCCTTCAGAACGAACATTGGTGGCGAATTTCTGGGATTCAACATAGCTGTCTGGTGCGTGGTACTGATCGAAACCATGACCTCGAATATCGATCAGCTGATTGTCTATCTCTCCAACAAGCTCTCGCAACTGAGTAATCCAGCCAGTAGGCTCATCAGTGGCCCCATAGAATAATCCCCGATGATAGGCCGTTTCCAATACTGCCGTTTCGAACAGGTTAGCCGCATAGAAAGCACCATAGGTTCCATCGTGAAATCGACCAGGGCGGTCTGTACTGATATGGGTAAATGGCGCCATGACATAGGTAGCTCCCGGTCCACCAATGCGATGTTCTGGAGAAACCAGGTCAAGGTTTCCGATATTCTCGTTTACTCTGGGGTTGGTTTTGCTTTCCGCTGAGCATAACAGTGACCAATCTTCTGGGTCTGAAATGTCGTCAAATAAATCGATAGGTGGAAAGGATGAGCTAATTAATCGGTAATACCTGGGCCAGTTAACCCGGGTTTTTTTGAGGGTAGTCTGGTCGAGGATGGTTTGGTTGAGGATGGTCTGGTTGTTGCCAGACTTTTTTGGTTGGGATGAAGCATGTTTCGACTTACGCTTTCGGATTGAGTCACCATTATCGGAATGCCTGGTATTGGAGTCTACAGTATTAGAATTCCCGGTAAGATGATTATGTGGCGTGACATCATTTCCCATGAGCGAGCCCGTTAATCGCCGCGTTGAGCATCAAGATATCGACGGATACGCATGAGATCAGTAATCTGCCCTCCAAGCATGATCTCCAGCGCAGTTTTGTTTAGAAAGGTTGTATTGGCACGATGAATCCACTCATAACCTCTTTTTGGGTCGGTGAAAAGCAATCTCAACGCTTTATGAATTCCCATTAAATTAGATAAACGAGTAGATAGATCAACGTTTACACGGCCTAATTCGCCATTTTTCCAGCGTTGATAGGTTCGTTTTGCAATATTACCTAACAATATGCAGGCTTGTTCGTCCGTTAGGCGCCAATGCTCAAACAGGCGAAGACAGGCGCGTTGCATTGCATGGACCTCGGCAACCTGAATTTCGGTTGGTGAGAGTTCATCTCTGTCTTCAATTAGTTGTAAGCTACTCATTACAGACCTCAGTAAAAGTTACTGGGAAAACAAATTACGATTAACCTGATGATAAATCTAACTGATAAATCTAATATGGTACGTCACTAATAGATGGGTCATTAATAAAAATAAACAGGGCCATCAACAGCTGGATTCCAGACAAGCGCATTCCAAAAGTAGCGTCTTAGGAATTACCCCTTATCTCGAACAGGATCTGGAACCACCGTTTATAAACAACACCTATTAATTTATAGATAGAGTATCGAGTGGTAATCAGCATTGTTTTTAAAATAGTTAATGACTTTTGTCGTAATTTATATATTTTAGTGACAAATGTCAATTTTTTTGAAACCGTTTGTTAGAAACTAGTAGGGAAGTACTAACATTGATGTATATGAAAAGACTAGGTATTTATCATGAGTGGCATTCGCAGGATCATCAGGTAATCGTAAATACCAAAGCTGATAAACAGGTTATCACGATATAAAATTGCGATTCGGGGTTTGGTAGTCGCAACAGACACTATTTGAAGGCTTTTTAGGGAAAGAATTTAGGGTAGATATCGGAGTATCGGATTCGTTGCCCATCTTCGTTCACATATTCCAGGCTCATACTCAAAGCAGGCACCCCAGGTGTTTACGCGAGGCACTTATTCTGAGTAAAAGCTGAGTAATCCTGTAGCGGAGATATTGCGAATCCCGAATCCTTTTTTATGTACTCATGCTGTATATACCCATGTAGTATGCACTCATGGTTAAATCTGGCTGTAAGACATTTTTCTTACTTGAACTATTCCAGGATGAACTATTCCGGGATGAACTATTCTGAGACATGCATCTAAAAACCAGGAAAACCCGGGGGTTTTACATTGTTGCCCGTGAACCCGGGGCAGAAAAACATGATATCCCCACTTGGGCGAATAGACTAGTCAATCCCGTTGGGTTGGATTCGGGCTCGACGGATTCGAATTCCATGAAGCCGACTTTCAGGCATTTAAAAGCCGAACGAGTGGAAGTAGCAGGGGTGCCTGGTGCGTATCAATTATTAAACGTGCTTTCTGGAGAAGAATGTCAACGGTTCATTGGAATTACTGAAACGCTAGGTTATCTGGAGGACGCAGCAGTTTCATTGCCCCGAAGTGTCCGCCACAACCACAGCACAACCTGGGTCGTGGACGAACAAACGGACTATTTGATATGGTCCCGCATTGCCCACCTCGTTAGTCAGGACGGTCGTTGGTTCGGTAACAAAAGCCCTGTGGGACTGAATGCACGTTTTCGGTTCTATCGTTACTCAATGGGTGATTTTTTTAAGCCTCATACTGATGGTTCCTGGCCGGGAAGCCGGGTTATTAATGGTGAACTGATAGCATCGGCATATCCTGATCGATGGAGCCAGATGACAGTTTTGTTTTTCCTAAGCGATAACTTCATGGGTGGTGAAACAGAATTTTTCCTGGAGAGTGATGGCGAAATCACCGACTCGGAAAATAGCAAATCCACGACACGGGTTGTAAGCGTGAGGACACCTTTGGGAGCTGCGCTATGTTTTCCCCATGGCCAACACCCTCTGCATTGTGTTCATGGATCTGCGCCGATACAGTCCGGCACAAAATACATTATTCGCACGGATATGCTCTTTGAGTTATAGAGCATCTGAATTGGATATCCTTTTGGAATACCTGCTATTAGTAAACATGTGCTAGCGCTGTTTCTGTTTCATACCCTTATTGCTATCTACTCTGGTTAGCAGAGAATTAATGGGCGATCCTCTACACTCCCTAAACAATTCATTAACCCATGATGCCACGAGGAGTGAAGCCCCAATGACCAAAATTAGAAATAAAATTAGATTGTTTTTTACTGGGATAAGTTTTGTGCTTGTCTCTATCAGTTTTCCAGTGGCGATCGCACAGGACGCCTCCCAAAATAGTCAGGGGAATACGTCCGGGAGGAGTCCGTAGGCAAATCCGCAGATGAAGCTACGGATGGATTCCAGCAAATGATGCAGGCCATGATGAACTCAATGAATATGGATTCTACGGGGACGACGAATTCTCAGCAGCCAAATACTGGAAAAACTACCAATCCGCTTCCGCTCGATTTAGGCTCTGCCTCTCCCATGGCGATGATGAACCCCATGGCGATGATGAATCCCATGGCGGGAATGATGAACCCCATGGCGATGATGGCTCCCATGACAGGAATGATGAACCCCATGGCAATGATGAATCCTAATTCAGGAAATGCACAGGGCAACCTCGGCGCACAAATGATGATGAACCCTGGAAATTGGGCGAATCCTGATGTCTATGCCACCATAATGAGTGCCGAAGGAATGAAGGCCCGGCTAAATCCGATTAGCTGGATGAGTATGATGAACCCTGGGACGTATGCTTATCTGATGGACCCCAATGCATACATGAAAATGATGGGCGAAATGATGAATCCCACTTTCTATACAAAAATGATGGAAACGATGATGAATCCAGAAATGTATACCCAATGGTATGAGTATATTGGTCTGAAAGCTGCGGAACAGGGAGAAGATTCTGTCGTCGAAAAAACCGAATAATACTGAAACTGAGATAAAGAGGGTCTAATTGATTGGTCTGCAATCAATTAGACCCTAATAGGAATTCTTCTTTATATCGTTCAATTGGTGAATACTCATGTTGCGGAAAAATCATAAAGCACATTTCTTTATCCTGGATATTCTGACCGATAAGCCTGGTAATGGATTCATCGGTGTTGTTATGGCATTAATGCTTTTTGCCCTCCCTGCCATTTTTCCGGTTTTTCAATTGGCCATGGCCCAAAATGCTGACTCATCAGGTTCGCCGCTACCCTCACAGGAAATACAGGATCAGGTAAAAGCGGCAATGGAAACATTGCGGAAAAGTAACGCTCTTCCGTTTCCCATTCCCATGATGATGCAGCCGCCTGAAGAATCCGAGTGGGTTCCGAATACAGTGACCGAAGTGTTTCCTCCAGAAATGCGAGCAGCGATGATGCAGAACATGGCAGTTGTCAACCCATGGTCACTGAGGCAGGTCTTTAGCTTCATGACTTTAAAAATGAAGGCAGATGACGGTTTGGAGTTTAACGATGTTGTCGAAGCCATGGAGAGTCAGGCAGTAGAGGAAAATATTAAGCAGGTTGGTCGAAATCAGGTATGGAAGGAAGTGGAAGCAAAAACAGGAAAACCAACTCCAAAGTTTGAGGTTTTTCATTACTGCGACGCGCTGGTAGCGCGTATGGTACTTGACTATAGCCCGGAGTTTGCGATCTTCCTGCCTTGCCGCATATCTGTACTTGAGGATGCAAAGGGTGATATTTGGTTGATGACCCTGGATTGGGATGTTTCCTGGCTGACATTTATGTGGCACCCTGATTCGCAATTGGATGCCGAACTTAAAGAGAATGGACGTCGCATTCGAGATTCTCTAGTATCCATTATGGAAGCAGGTGCTAAGGGTGAATGGTGATAGCGAAAAGATAGTATTGGGAAACACCCGATTGAAAACCCTCGATTTTTAGTATTTTTCAAAATTTCCATTTCTTTCATGGGAACAGACTGGGAACAGATGTAGTCAAGTTAGTTCTTCCAACTCTCCATTCCAGCTATCATCGATTGGCCAGAATCCACTGCTAGATTCTAGTTCTTCCTGATACTGGTTTAGTACCAATTTAGCCTTTTTGGGGAATCTGATGTTGGATTTGCTGATCTGAGAGGTCTGCCTCGGATTAACTGAGCCTGGGTGGTTGTTAACGGGTAGCGGATTCCCGATACATTCTTTATCTTTAAATGAAAAGTCCCCGAATTTAATGCTGACGTGCTTCTTATCAGGCGGTATAAAATCAAGTGTAGAAAATTCGGGGGTCTTTCGAGCGCTCGCTCAGACAGTCCTTAACCCTGACAAAATTATCCGCTGTAAATAATCATCAAAACCAACGTTCACTCGTTCTATTCAAAGCGATGTAGCGCTAGCATGGATGTCAGTGGTACGATCCTCAACTAGTTGGATTACAACATCACCGATTTACATTAGTTTTGTAGGGCGAGTTTCCGGTTCCTGCTTATGAGCATTTTGTGAGAACACTGGCTGGATCGAAGGGATTACTTCCCAGATGTTATTTCGCAGATGCTATTTTGCATTGAGTCCATATGCTAAAAGAACTTTGTCCGTGGTTTGCCCAAAAGCCTACTTCGGTTTTGCTAGTACGGTTTGCCAAAAGTATCGGTCTCCATTGTCCTGTTAGTTTTCAGAACAAGCAGGCTGATGAGACAAACTGATGATGCAAATAAACCCGGGAGTACTCTTTTGGTTTCGAATGCAGATGGGTGTTTTTTGAACTTCGTGCGTTCTGTAAATAAAAAGCTCACTAATTCCTGGTCTATACCAGGTTTTGTAGCTAACGTAGGATTTAAATATTTAGAAAAGTGAGGGATTGGAATTGTTTAGTCACGTAATGATCGGCGGAAATGATATCGCCGAATCGAAATCATTTTATGATGCTGTACTTGGTGTTCTGGGCCACCAACCTGGGGTGATTGACCCTAAGGGTCGATGTTTCTACTATACAAAAGGTGGCGTATTTGCCATCACACGACCTATAAATGGCGAGCCTGCCTGCAACGGAAATGGCAGCACTATTGGTTTCGCTGCGGACAACCCAGAGCAGGCGGATGCATGGCATGCTGCGGGCCTCGCTAACGGAGGAATCTCATGTGAAGACCCTCCTGGTGTGCGAAAAGGTGCCAAAGGAGATCTATATCTTGGATATTTACTCGATCCATCGGGGAATAAAATCTGCGTTCTTCATCGTATGCCTACGGATTAGTATCCCTTTTTAGATCTTTTCCATTAGCCGGAGTACGGTCTGCTGGCTGTCGTTTTGTGCAATGGGCTGGGTTGCCTTTTTATCTGTCGTCAAACTTTAGATAGTTAACCGTTTAGTGACGAGAAACACGGTTTGCTTCAAGCTATTTTGGTTTGATGACCTCAGGCATTTAATCGCAATATTGGTGAGCCCATTGTAGATAGGTTTGCCTTTCGTTAGCCCTTCTTGCAGGACACTTACCTGTTTATAGTGTTTCCGGAGAATCTATGCCCATCACCCGGTCTATTTTATTTCATCTGGCTTAAGTGGTCGGTTTGATTCCTCCTGATTTTAATTGTGAAACCTGAAATTAGCACTGATCATCGTTCAAATATTATTGGTAGCTTGTGGATGATGGCATCAATGGCAGCATTTGCCATGGAAGATGCCTTTATCAAGAGAGTCTCTGAATTCATGCCAACAGGGCAGATACTGATGATATTTGGCTTGGGCGGTGCTTCGGTTTTCCTGGTGATCGCTCTGATCAAGGGTGATCACTTATTCAACTCGGCAGTTCTATCATCGACAATGATCGTTCGCGCTATCTGTGAGCTGATTGGGAGACTGTTTTATGTGCTGGCAATTACGTTAGCCCCTTTGTCATCGGCAACCGCAATTCTTCAGGCGACCCCCATTGTGGTAGTAGCAGGCGCAGCCATTCTGTTTGGGGAGAAAGTAGGGATCCGTCGTTGGTTTGCCATTTTTTGCGGTTTATTCGGCGTGCTCATTGTGCTCCAGCCAGGAACTGATGGTTTTACCTTTTTTTCTTTTCTGGCGGTTTTGGGTATGTTGGGGTTCGCCGGTCGAGACCTCGCAACACGAGCCTGTTCCATGTCTATTCGAACTTCAGTATTGGGTTTCTATGGTTTTGCCACTGTGGTAGTAGCAGGAATGGGCTACTCGTTTTGGGATGAAAGCAGGATGGTTTCGATCAACGATAACAATTTGGTCATGCTGGCCGGAGCGGTTGCCGCAGGTGTGGTTGCCTATATGAGTTTAATGATGGCCATGCGTACCGGAGAAGTTTCGGCGGTTACGCCTTTTCGATATTCCCGACTGTTGTTTGGCCTTACCATTGGCGTATTCATCTTTGAAGAAACCGTTAACGCGAATATGTTAATTGGTTGTAGCCTCGTGGTTATCTCAGGGGTGTATGTACTTCATCAGGGAGGTCGGATAACGATCGGTAAGTAGTACTGATTTGGTTGCATTGAGCAGATCATTCTGCCCAGGACTATTATCCAAATAACTTTCTTCAACCACCACTGACGGGATCCAATGTTCTCCCATCAGATACCTGCCCTTCTATTGCGTAATGTTTATTGTTCTGCAATATTCCTGAAATGTTTTGTTAGGGGCTGTCGGACTCAAATCGATTGATTTCGGGGTGTTCAAGTCTGCTCTGTCTTTGGTATTTCCTAAAATAATAGTGAGTCTGATGAAGAAAATTCTCGTCTTATGGGCAACGCCTCGATCAACCTCAACTGCATTTGAATGGATGATGAGAATGCGGGGTGATATGACCTGTTTCCATGAACCTTTCGGGGAATGGTGGTATTAGGGTGATGGGGCGCAGTGGCCTCGACTCAGCGAAGATAGTCCACGGATTCCAGGGCTGACGTTCAATAAAGTATGGTCATCCATGCAGGAATCTGCTTTGGCTGGTCCGACATTTTCCAAGGATTTTCCCCATTATGTTGAACACGCCTGGACTGACGGTTTTCTGGCAAATTTTAATCATTCATTTCTTATTCGCGACCCGGCGAAAGTGGTTACCTCCATGTTTAAGCATTGGTCGGATTTTGTACTAAAAGAAACCGGAATTGTTGAACAACGAGAACTATTTGACCGTATTTGTGATCGGGATGGAAAACCACCACCCATTATCGACAGCGATGATTTACTGGAAGACCCCCATGGGATTGTGGAAAGGTGGTGTCAAGGGGTAGGCGTTCCATTTATACCAGACGCATTGAGTTGGGAAGCGGGAGATCGTTCCGAGGTTAGTTGGTATGATGGAGGGTCATGGCATGCCAGTCTAAGAAACTCAGACGGATTAAAACCGCAGCCAAGGAGATACGTGGACATCGTTGACGCCCCAGCTCATGTCCGAGCCATTTATGACATAGTGTTACCCCATTACGAACACATGCATTCCTATCGATTAACGGTCAAAAGCTAAATAGTAGTTTTTACCATGAAATTTCTTTTGACTGATTTTGCTTCGTTATTCAAAAGCAAAATGGAAAACGTCATGAATCCAGTCAGGGTCAGGGGCCTTACCAACAAAAGAACCAAGCCAACAAAAAGGATCAACAATGATTCTTGATCCATCGCTGACTGCTGCCTATGTTGTTTTGGCCACCGCTCTGGCGTTGTCCCCTGGTCCAGATGTGTTGTTCGTAATCGCCAACGGGATTCAGCATCGCAGTCGTGGCGCCATTGCCTCGGCGTTGGGGATATGTGCGGGTTCTATAGTGCACGCTCTCGCCGCAGCCGTTGGGGTTTCTGCAGTAATCGCTGCTTCTCCAATCGCATTCGATGTTTTGCGCTACGGCGGAGCAACATACCTTGCTTATTTGGGCGTGAAGGCAATAATACAATGGTATACCAATAAACAATCCGTTAATGAAAACAGCGGCCCTATAGCAGAAACCTCAGCCAGGGAGGTCTTTGTGCGGGGACTGGTCACAAATATATTGAACCCAAAAGTAGTGGTCTTTTATTTTGCACTGTTGCCTCAGTTCGTTGACACAGATCTGGGGCAGGTTGGCTTACAGATATTTTTACTGGGCTGTATTCACAATGTCATTGGATTGGTATTCCTGATTTGTATTGGATTGGCGGCAGGTCGAGCATCCGGCTGGTTGGCTCGGACTAGTATGGGGAGGTGGCTGGATGGCATAGCCGGGGTCTTTTTTATTGGACTTGCGATACGTTTGGTACTGTTCTGATCGCATAGCCAGATTCTGTCTGATTCCAGGAAAGCCACAGGGATGCCATTCGCGAAAGCCTTGGCGTTGATAGTCAGAAATACGTCATGATCCCGGATTATGGCATCCCATAGGGTGTAAAGGAGTAGGGCATTAATCGGCTTTTAACCTAATGATCCGAGCCGTTTGGTCTGATTTTAGTGCCGCGATTTTCGTATATGTTTTTAAGCAATCGATATACTATTCCCAGAGTCGTCTAGTGTCGGGGTGTTCTCTTCTGAACTCCTTTGTCAACTTTTCTGTTACCTAATTGAGTTTCATTCTAATCCCAGGTGTCAAATTGGGTCTCATTTATAGTATTGTTCATATAAATTCCTCCATTTTCCGATAAAGGTTAAAGATGAATCTCAATCGAACCCTAAAACATCTGAATACAAAGCAGACTAAGCAGTTTGAAGATTCGGGATATCACTCTCCCGTTCGAATTCTCACCGCACAGCAAGCAATGAAATACCGGGAAATACTGGAAGCCTATGAGAAAAAGTTAGGCCATCCAGTCCGGGGGCCATTAAGGACAAAACCCCATCTGCTTTTTAAATGGGTGGATAGTCTGATACGGAATGAAACCATATTGGACTGTGTTGAAGATCTTATTGGTCCGGATATCCTTTGTTGGAATACGTGGTTTTGGATAAAAGAAGCCAATACCAGTAGTTTTGTTTCCTGGCATCAGGATAGTCAGTATTGGGGGCTTGATACCGATAAACTGGTTACTGCCTGGTTGGCCCTTTCTCCGGCCAGTGAAGATGCCGGTTGTATGAATGTCATGCCCGGCAGCCACCTCGGAGAACCTCTCGATCATGAAGACCGTTACCATGATGACAATATGCTAACTCGCGGACAGGAAATTGTCACTATCGATGAAAGTAAGGCAGTATCGATGCCGTTGAAATCTGGGGAAATGTCCATCCATAATATTCGCATTGCCCATGCTTCTGGCCCAAATATCACGGCTGACCGCAGAATTGGGTTGTCCATGCACTTTATGCCCACAAATGCTCGTCAACTCAATGCCGAATGGGATAGCGCTTCATTAGTAAGGGGGCGAGATCGATATGGTTATTTCGAACATACACCGAAACCAGCCTGTGATTTTGATCCAACAACTGTGGCGTATCACAAAAAAGCCACTGACGCTATGCGGGAGATATTGTTCAAAGGGGCCGAAAAAGTCAGACCCACTATTTAGTTCATCAAATAATCTGCATCGAATAGGTTGGAAAATAGTGAGTCGATTTGATCTGCGCGCGCGCTATATTGAAGGTTGGTATGAGCTGAATGCCGAAAAGCTGGTGTCGGCGTCAGCACCGGACTTTATTTTTGATGACCCCGCTGAACCCGGTCCGGTTAGTCGGGATGAGTTGCCAGCTTATATGGGTAGATGGGATAGACGAACCCAACTTGTTGGTTCAACGAATAAATGGACCTTAAGGGACGAGGTTCGTCAGGATAAAGATGGAGTTTTAACGGATTGGGAATGGTGGGAGCTGGATGGCACAGACTTATGTGGAATGGCCATGGTCAAAACCCGTGACAACGGGGTATTTCTGGAAAGAATGACCTATTTTGATCGGCGGAATAGGCCCTCTCTGTCAGAGTCGTGATTATTTCGCCATTTTCGATCATTGAGACCTGATCATCGTGATTATTTGGGATTATGGTTATCTCTTATCTGCACCTTCCCTTATCCATATCTTACTAATATCATTGCTCTAAATTTGTGTTTTCATATCAGTCATGCCAGCGAAAACAGGTAGCACCAATTTGCGGCGAGCAGCCGCTGAATGTATTCGATGACGATTCCGATTTCCAGACGACTTGAATTTTCCGAAATTCCGGTGGTGGATCTTGCTCCATTGGTTCAGGGGGAGTCTCATAATCCAACGATTAAGTCACTGGAACATGGAGCAAGGGAGGTTGGCTTTTTTTATATCAGGAATCACGGTATTGATTTCGACCTGGTTGCGAAGCTTCATAATCAGGCGATATTGTTTTTTCAGCAGTCCATGGAAGAGAAGAAAAAGATTCTGATTGACCATCGGATTCGGGGATATCTGCCCCTGGGTTACCAGAGCTATGAGGGTGAGCGCCGAGAGGGAACCAGCTATCAGGAAGGTTTCTGGATCGGTCATGAAACCCCTGTCAACGATGTTCACTTATTGGAAGGACCGAATCAATGGTTGAAACATCCCCCGGAGCTCAAATCGATAATGGAGTCGTACTTTGTTGCGGTTGAAAGAGTCAGTCGTATTCTACAGATTGCTTTTGCTCAGGCATTAGGGTTAGAGCCTGGTTTTTTTGACAGGATGTTTGATCGACCGACCTCACGATTAAAATTAAATCACTATCCTCCGCAATATGCTGCAAAAAATGAAAATAAAATTGGTGTGGTACCACATAGCGATTCGGGAGCATTCACCATTCTCTGGCAGGATGATCATGGAGGGTTGGAAATTCAGAACAAAAATGGAGAGTGGGTAGGTGCACTACCGATGCCAGATACTTTCGTGGTAAACCTCGGCAATATTATGCAGTATTGGTCTAATGGACGTTTTTCCTCGACTCCACATCGAGTTATTAACCGCGCAGGAACGGACCGCTATTCGATTCCACTCTTCGTCAATCCGAATCATGAGGTGATTATTGAACCTTTGGTGGATCTGGAAAATAAAACTTTTACCCCCTTTGTTTATGGAGAGTATCAACGGGAATTGTGGCGGCGGACATTTCCAGTTGCGAAAATGCGAAACATCTGAAAAGCGCGTTAACGCCTTTTCGTCTCTACTCAATTTAGGATGTAATCCCTGTGCAGAATGGATATGGTTAGCGGAAAATGGGGCTAATGTGCTTGATCGGAGAAAGAATGAGGTACAATTTATGTATGGGTTTACTCCCGTCTGCCCTTGTCGCGCAAACGACTGTTTGTGAAGTGGGGCTGTATTTCTCCCCCAAAAAATAAAGTTACAATGGATAAAGTTACAGTGAAAGCCATCTATCTGATCATTACTGTTTGCGTATTAGGATTCGCCTCTCTATATATATGGTCATCCCCATGGTCTCAAAACCACGGACATAACGGCGATGCCACTCCGTATGCTGGTCTTCAGTCACGCCCAATAAAGAGCCTGTCAGAACAGGATATCGAGGAAATTCAAAAGGGGCATGGCTGGGGATTAGCGCTTCCAGCCGAACTCAATGGATTACCTGGCCCCAAGCACCTGCTCGAACTTAAAAAGCCTTTGAAGTTATCAACCACGCAAATAGATCAAATTACGGATATCTATAGGGCTATGAAGGAGGATGCTATCATTACTGGTGAACGCTTCATTGCAGCGGAAGCAGCCTTAAGTAGTGCATTCGAGAATCAGAATTTAGAGAAGTATCAATTAAACGAATTGCTGAGCGAAGCCGCCACGGCCCGTGCTGATTTGCGTTTCGTCCATTTGTCCAGACATATCGAGACGACGAAACTACTGACGACAGACCAAATAAAACAATACGCCGTATTACGTGGTTATACTGACAATCCTTGTGTCAATGTTCCAGAGGGGCATGATCCAGAAATGTGGCGCAAGCATAATGGTTGTTCATGACATCTCCTGATTATCTTTTTTGCTGAGACCTCTGTTTCTCTGAGGTCAATGAGATAGTTGACTATGAGTTAACGGACATGGTGTAGATCATGTACAAAAAAGATACAGAAGCTTTTAAAGAAAAAGTAATCGATACCGAGTGGTTTCTGGTGTGGGTTCTCTTGATGTCCTAACGATGGCGATGACCGATTAGCCCCGAGTGTTGGTTTGTGGCCAAAGTGGTATTTTTGGATTAAACGGTTTTTCACGGTTTCCTGTAGGAGCATTCATCCGCAAACAGCGATGCACCATTTTAAAACAGATGATAAGAGCAATCGTACCAGTAACCACTGTGCCAACGGCCTGTCCAATTAACACTCCTTCAAACTGACCGAGGACACCACCAAGATAAACAAAGGGAATGGTACCCAAAGTGGCTTTGGCGAAATTTATTAATGTGGAGTAATGCGCATAGCCCAGATTATTAAAACAGGCATTGGAAATAAAAAGCATCCCGTTGAATATGAAACTGATAGCGACCCATGTGCAGAATAGGGAGATGATCACTGCTGCATCACCAGTAGCGTTAAACCCTGTGATAATCATGTTCTGGAGAAGATACAATAATACTGCTGCTGTTGTCACTGTCACCGTTGCAAATACAATGGCATCCTTTAAAGTCTGTAAAACCCTGTCCATTTTTTTTGCTCCGACGTTCTGCCCAATAATTGGACCAACAGCGCCAGATAACGCAAACACCACGCCAAATGCTACTGGAACAAGTCTCCCCACTATGGACATTCCCGCTACTGCACTATCGCCAAATTTGGCAATACTCGCAATTACATAAGCATTGCCAAAGGGAGTTGCCACATTGGTGAGAATGGCTGGGATGGCAATTTTTACCATGTCTTTCAGGTCGGCAGCGAACTTTCTGAATTCGAATCTTGCGATCAATTCATGGTGTTTGGCTACGCCATAAAATGCAATGGCGGCCACGGTGATCCTCGCTACAACGGATGCCCACGCTGCGCCTTTAATCCCCATTGAGAACGAGAAAATCAGTATTGGGTCCAAAACTGCATTGACAATACCCCCGCTCACAGTGGCATACATCGATCGTTTGGCGTCACCGGCGGCCCGTAAAATTCCGCTACCACTCATGGCGAGGGCCATGACGATCATACTTGGAATAATAATCTGTAAATAATCGATCGCAAAGGCTTTGGATTCACCTTTGGCGCCGAGTAGATCAAGGAATGTCGGAATGAAAACCCATACTCCGATGGAGACCAGTGTTGCAAGCACCACTCCAAAAACCGATACGTTGGTGCTGTATTGTTTTGCGCGAGCAATGTTTTCTTCACCCAGGGAGCGTGATACTAGTGCTCCCGCTGCGATGGCAATCCCGATGCAGATAGAAGTAGTAAAAAATAATATGGTCCCTGCATAGCCGATTGCTGCGGCCAGCTCTGATTCCCCCAATAAACTCAGGAAGTACATGTCTGCCAAATCAACAACAAATAGCGTCATTAACCCGAGAGATGCCGTGGATGCCATCACAACGACGTGGCGCATCGTGGATCCCTGAATGAAAGGAGCGGTGTTTGACATGCTGGAATAGTTAGTATTGTTAGTTAGTTTGATTCAGATAATTTAATATAGTTAGGACTCACTCTATGTGGTGTCTTTTGCACTGGTAGCGGCCTCGGTAAGAACGGTGTCGTCGTTTGAGGTTGTCAGATTTTCCTGTTGGTCGGCAGCCAGCGTATGCTCAAGTTGCTGTTGTGCGTTTTTTGCCAGGGATATGATGGCTTTTTCATCGTTCTGAATACTCAGTTGTTTATGTAAAGTAGAGACATCATGTTCGATATACATTTTGGCCTGGCGGTCTATCTGAGCCTCATTAAATCCCAGAAAATGGAGGGTTTTCTTACCGAGTTCCACTGCTGAATAAAACGTTTCTCTAACGACACCATCCACTCCGCTGTCGATGAGATGAACGGCATGACTTCGATCATAAGCCCGAACCATAATAGAAAGGTTGGGAAAGTCCCGCTTGATGCTGGCGACGGCGAGGTCAATAGATTCAGTGCCATCTCCGGTCAGAATGATCAATTTCGCTTTATCAGCCCCTGCCGAGTGCAGAATATCGTGTCTGAGGATGTCTCCGTAATAGGCTTTGTAACCAAAACGCCTCACTCTTTCGATGTGATCAGGATTATTGTCAATTACCGTCAATGGTATTTTGTTTGCCATTAACAAACGAGCGACGACCTGTCCAAATCGGCCAAAGCCCACAATGATAATGTTGCTCCCATCCTCATTAATTTCGTCCATAGAGCGCACGGAGAGATCGATGGATCCGGGTTCAATCATCTTATCGTGGAGCAGCATCAGCAGTGGTGTGGTGGACATGGATAGCGCTACGACGAGTGTCATCTGATTCGCTAGCTGTTGATCCAGAGCATTAGCTGAAACCGCGAAACCAAACAGTACAAAGGCGAATTCTCCACTTTGTGATAATAGAAAAGAAAAAAGAGGGCGTTGTTTGGGTGCAACAGCAGAAAAGTGAGAGATTATGTAAAGCACAACGGTTTTAACCAACACAAGGGTTAACGTCAAAATGAGTATCAGAAATGGTTGTCTCAGGAGCAGACCAAAGTCCACCGACATGCCAACGGAAATGAAAAATAGCCCTAACAGCAATGATTTGAACGGTTCAATATCTGACTCAAGGGCATGTCGGTATTCGGAATCAGCCAGCAGAACTCCCGCAAGAAATGCTCCCAATGCCATGGAAACACCGATTTCATTCATGATGGCAGCAATACCGCAGACCAAAAGTAGTGATAATGCGGTAAAAATCTCTCTTAGATGGGTAGCGGCAACAAAACGAAAAACATGGCGAAGCACATACCGACCTACCAGGAAGATGGCACCAATTACCGCCATGATCACCCAGGTTGATTTTCCACTGGAGGTCTCTACGCCAGGGTCGCCAGAAACGATAAGTAAGGGTATCAAGGCGATGATGGGGATAACAGCAATGTCCTGAAATAGAAGAATCGAAAATCCTGTTTGCCCCACTTCTGTCGACATCAATCGCCTTTCACTAAACAATTGAAGGGCAATAGCAGTGGAAGAGAGGGATAAACCTAAACCAATAATAATGGCGGTTTTCCAATCTAGCCCAAATAGATATCCAATAATGAAAATAGCGGCGGTGGATAGGCCAAGTTGGGCGCCGCCGGCGCCAAGAATCGGCTTTCGCATACGCCAGAGTTTTGATGGCTCGAGTTCAAGACCAATGATAAATAATAGTAGAACGACACCGAATTCTGAAAAATGCAAAATATCCTGAACGTTATCAATAAAGCCTAATCCCCAGGGGCCAATACAGACTCCTGCTACGAGATAGCCCAGTACGGAACCAAGGCCCAGTCGGGTAAAAATAGGTACAGCGATAACCGCCGCTGACAGATAAATGATCAGATTAAACATTAAACCATGACTATCCATTTTTTTGCTCTCGCCAACCTCGAATTAATGTGGAATAACAAACATGAATCAGGATCCTGATTTTGCGTCTTCGAGAACCATGTCCGAAGCCTTTTCCGCTACCATGATCGTAGGACCATTGGTGTTGCCGGAAATAACATTCGGAAATACGGAGGCATCAACTACTCGAAGTCTTTCAACACCATGCACCTTTAACCGATTATTTACCACAGAATTGGTTTCGCTAGAGCCCATCATGCAGGTACTGGTAGGGTGGAACACGGTATCGCTTCTTTGACGAATATCCTCGAGAAGATCTTCATCCGAGTCTATTTCAATTCCGGGTTTTATTTCTTTATCGATGATAGCGCTTAAGCTTGGAGTTTTCGCCATATCCCGGATGTATCGGGCTCCCTCGAGCATCTCCTGAATATCTTCCGCCGTAGAGAGATAGTTTGGTGTAATTTTGGGATGATCAAACGGATTGCTGGAGGTGATTTCAATCTCACCCCGACTGGTGGGCCGGCATTGGCAGATTGAATTCAAAAATCCAGGCCAGGGATCCGGTTGCATCAGGGGGCGTTCCCCAGGAGGGGCGGTGGTGTAGGTAATTGCTGCAAAATAGATCTGCAAATTAGGTCTTGGTCGATTCGGATTACTCTTGAAAAAGCCGCCAGCCTGATTGACGCTAAGGGAAAGCGGGCCCTTTCGGGACAACATATATTGCATTCCTGCCCGAAGTTTACCCCACCATGGATAGAGTTCATTATTCAGGGTTGGTACCTTGGATTTATAGTAATGGGAGTACCCAAGATGTTCCTGCATGTTTTTACCAACCTCAGACAGGGCTTTGGTAATGTTAACATTGTGATCCGCTAAAAGCTGCCCCGGCCCAATTCCTGAAAGTTGTAGAATTTGGGGTGAATTGACAGAGCCGGCTGAAAGAATTACCTCATTATTCGCTGTCGCGCGCTTCACAACGCCTTTGTGTTGATATTCAACACCGACGGCTCGTTTGCCCTTAAACAGAATTCTCATTACATGGGCATGGGTAACCAATTGACAGTTTTTTCTCCGCAACGCAGGTTTCAGATAAGCCCGGGCAGCAGACATTCGAATACCGTTTTTAGTCGTGATCTGGTAGAGCCCTACACCTTCCTGGGTCTTCGCATTGAAATCAGAATTATAAGGGAGGCCATATTCATCCGCTGCCTTTAAGAATGTCTGGCAAAGGGGATGATAGTCCGCGCTAGGGTCATTAACGTAAAGTGGGCCGCTATCACCACGATATTCATTTCCACCACGGGAGTTTGTTTCAGACTTCCTGAAGTAGGGCATAACGTCTTCCCACCCCCATCCAGGGTTTCCCTTATCACGCCAATCGTTGTAGTCTTCGTGCTGCCCGCGAATATAGACCATGGCGTTAATCGAACTGGACCCTCCAACGACTTTGCCTCTTGGCCAGTAGCTTTGGCGATTATTCAAACCAGGATCGGCTTGGGACATGTACATCCAGTTAACCTGATTGTCATAGAAAGTTTTTCCGTATCCAATGGGTGTCTGAATCCAGAAGCGTAAATCAGATCCACCAGCTTCCAGCACTAAAACACGGTTTCCGGCATTAGCTGAGAGTCGATTAGCAAGAACGCAACCGGCGGATCCCGCGCCAATGATCACGTAGTCAAATTCGTTGTTCATAAAAAATTAATTGATGTTAGCTTGCCAAGTATGACGAATAACAATTACAGTAGCTAATGACGTCATGACGCGGATGCTGCACTGGAATCATGACAATAGGGAATCATGACAATAGGCATAGGACTTGAACATAAGACTGGACATAGTGAAGAATGTGGTCATGACCGTTATCATGAGTATGTAGT
>JAALKB010000240.1 GCA_011088265.1 Gammaproteobacteria bacterium | reverse complement strand
TAAGCCAAACGAGCATCGCTAAAGAAATAAATTACAGACCTCAGATTACACTACCGCAGGTTCAGCTTGATGCAGCCAAACTTGTTGAAACCATTAGAAAAAACAACGAAAGTCATGGTGGGCTGGATGCATTTCTACAGGAGTTCAAACTGTCCAGCGAAGAAGGAATAGGTCTTATGTGCCTCGCCGAAGCACTACTGAGAGTACCAGATGCCGATACTACCGATGATCTCATTCAGGACAAGCTTGCGAACAAAGATTGGTCTGCTCATCTAGGAGAGAGTGAGTCATTTTTTGTCAATGCTTCCACCTGGGGACTCATGTTGACGGGAAAAGTGGTATCTCTTGAGCAATCCACTGTACAAAGCCCTGGGAATTATCTTGGCAAGCTTATTGCTCGTAGCGGTGAGCCCATTATTCGCACCGCTGTACGTCAGGCAATGAGGGTGATGGGGAAACAGTTTGTTCTTGCTGAGAATATCGAGCAAGCGATGAAAACATCTAAAACTAAACAAAGCCAGGGTTTTACCTATTCTTATGACATGCTCGGTGAGGCAGCAAGAACTAGCGATGACGCCGATCGATATATGAAAGCCTATGAAACGGCGATCCGAGTTATTGGCACTCATTGCACTACCAGCGACCCAATTGCTAACCCGGGAATTTCAGTCAAACTCTCCGCATTGCATCCACGATATGAATACCGACAAGCGAATCGGATTACACTGGAACTTCTACCTAAACTGAAACAACTTTGTTTGCAGGCCAAAGAAGTGGGTATTGGACTCACCATCGACGCAGAGGAATCAGAACGATTAGATCCGTCGTTAACATTGCTCGAAGAGATTTGTGGTGATCCTGATTTGCAGGATTGGAGTGGGTTGGGTTTTGTTGTGCAGGCCTATCAAAAACGCGCCCCATTTGTAATTGACTGGATTCAATCCCTGGTCAGGAAATCCGGTCGTCGAATCATGATTCGATTAGTCAAAGGAGCTTATTGGGATACAGAAATAAAACAGGCTCAACTGGAAGGATATTCAGGATACCCGGTTTACACTCGCAAAGTCTCTACTGATCTCTCTTATCTGGTATGTGCGCAAAAGCTACTAGCGAGCCCTGACAGCTTTTATCCCCTATTTGCGACGCACAATGCACATACCGTGGCCTCAGTCTTAAGCATGGCCAAAGGCAGGCGGGATTCCGAATTCCAGTGTCTCCACGGCATGGGAAATATCTTATATGACGAGGTGGTTAGTCATTACGGCGTCAGGTGCCGTATCTATGCACCGGTAGGTCCCCATAAGGACCTTCTTGCCTATCTTGTTCGTCGCTTGCTGGAAAATGGGGCTAACAGTTCTTTTGTTAACCGGCTTGTAGATAATGAATTACCCATTGAAAGGGTGATTCGAGACCCAATCCAAATCATACTTTCCTTAAACGAAAAACCCCATCCCAAAATCCCTCTTCCCTGCAATATTTTCCCTGATCGGGAAAACTCATCCGGCATAAACCTAAATAGTGAAATCGAACTTGGTACCTATTACCAGAGTGCTAGAGAGCTGGCTAAAACTGACTACCAGATAGCTTCTCTGGTCGCGAATACCAGTTCCCTGGAGCATTCGCAGAAGCATTCCTCAACACACCCAAAGCCACACCCAGAAAAGCACCCTGTACCGCAGGGAAAAGATATCCCAGTAATCAATCCCTGCAATGGTCGGCCAATCGGAATACTGACACCACTGCAAACTGGAACCATTGAAAAGACCATTGATTTCGCAGTAGAGAAAGCCCGAAAAAACGCCAAACACTGGAACCAAATGGGCGGTAAGGCGAGAGCAACCATTCTGAGACTAGCTGCTGATAACTACCAAAAACACCATGAAGAACTCCTGACTCTCTGTCTAAATGAATCAGGAAAAACATTGGACGATGGGATCGCTGAACTAAGAGAAGCCATTGATTTTCTAAGATACTATGCACTATTGGCTGAGAGAGAGTTTACCCCTCCTATCAACCTGGATGGGCCAACCGGAGAACTTAATCAGCTTTCGCTCCATGGTCGGGGAATTTTTGTCTGTATCAGTCCATGGAACTTTCCTCTGGCCATTTTCACCGGTCAAGTTGGCGCGGCATTAGCCGCGGGAAATGCGGTAATCGCCAAACCAGCAGAACAAACCCCTATTATCGCTTATCGGGCAGTGCAGATTCTTCATGAATCAGGTGTTCCTGAATCCATATTACAATTGTTGTTGGGAGATGGTCCTTCGATCGGCGCTGCATTGGTTTCTCATCCCAATATCGACGGCGTGGCGTTTACCGGATCAACACGAACAGCGCAGACTATTCACCGAGCACTAGCACAAAAAGAAGGCCCCATTATCCCCCTAATTGCAGAAACCGGAGGAATCAATGCCATGATTGTTGACTCCACGGCCCTGCCTGAACAGGTGGTTCGAGATACTATTCGTTCTGCCTTTCAAAGTGCAGGACAGCGATGTTCCGCACTTAGGGTGTTATACATCCAGGAAGAAGTGGCGGACCAAATGATTCAAATGCTGCTGGGTGCCATGGCTGAGCTAAAGATTGGTGATGTCACAGAAGCCAGCACCGATATCGGCCCTATCATTGACCTGGCTGCACGCGACAACCTGATCAAACACATCCAGAAATTTACCGACTCTGGTTCCCCAGTGACTACAGGACCACCGATACAAGGCGATAAAAACGGCTATTTCCTCAGCCCAACAGTGATTGAAATTGAAGGGATTGGGGAGTTAGAACAGGAAGTATTTGGTCCCATTCTGCATGTATGTCGATTCGCATCATCGGACCTGGACAAAGTTATTGATGACATTAACGCCTCAGGCTATGGATTGACGTTTGGAATCCACAGTCGAGTGCAATCAACCGTGGATCGAGTCATTAATCGTATTGAGGTCGGAAATATTTACGTAAACCGTAATACCATAGGCGCAGTGGTAGGCGTCCAGCCTTTTGGTGGAGAAGGGCTTTCTGGCACCGGACCTAAAGCGGGAGGACCGAGGTATTTACATCGCTTCGCTCTGGAACGAAGCATCAGCACCGATACAACAGCGGCAGGAGGGAATACATCATTGTTGTCGTTGGAGTCTCTCTAAAGGGGGGGTTACCAAGGCTTGAGGTATTAGACAGACTCACCTTCACCCATCAGTGCCATCTATATACTGGGTGGAGGAAACACTTTTTTGAAGCTGAACGCCTGGGGGGTGTCTCCCTTTTCGTTTAATTGATTTAATCTGGCCTGGGCCTCCTGAACATCGGGAAAGTGGCCATCTGCAATCCACCAAAGAACATAGTAAGAGGATTCAAGAGATTCAAACCAGGTTTTGCGCCTTTTGACAAACTCCACATGATGAGTCTGGTAAACAAAATGCCTAAGGGAGTTCACATCATCCCAAACGGACATATTTGTGATAACCAGCGGATCTGAAAAAGCCTGAATCCCGGTGGCATTACCAGATTCATCTTTGAGACGCCAAACGAATCCAGCGGACTGCTCGGCAAGTTGATTTATACTTTCCAGGTTATCAACGAATTCTTTCATGGAAGGAGAAGTCAAAGGATACTTTGCCTTAGCGATATTAAGTTGAGCAAGTTTGAACACAGGCTAATCGTAGTTTATACAGTGCGGAATTAGGGACTTCTGTAGAAGCTCTTTAGTTCGTTAATTGGGGGCAGATTAAAATGCTACGACTCTATCCAATGACCAGACCAACTGCTGGTCCAATCATATCAGACCAGATGACTGAGTTTTTTCCGCACTGGGTGCAATCAGCATAGAACGTCTGAATTCCCTATGTGTTTATATCAAGCTTCCAGAAAAACACTATTTTACCCACCGTTCTAGGTATCACTACCAGGAAAACCAACAACTTAATTCTTTCCACCAAACTTACTGGGCGTTAGTTAACAGGAAATGGTGAGTTTAACGGTTGCTAATTTCCAGTTATTGATTTGCAGCTATTGATTCCCTAGCTCAACTTTCGTTGTTGGCAATAGGTTTCATTCAGTTTAATAATGCAAAACAATGCTAGCACGTTGCAGAAAAGAAGCGCCGTAAATGCAGTGGTAAAAGCGGAAGCACCATACAGTCGTGCGCCATTGATCATCTCACCACTCCATTGCCCATCCAATAGCCAGCCAATTAGTGGTTGCATCACGGCACCAGAACCGACGACAAACATATTTAGCAAACCAATCGCGGTTACGCTGTGGGTTGGAGAGTTTAGTTCCTTTGCCATACTAAAACAGACGATCATCACCGAACCCGAAGCACCGCACAAAAAGAATAATGTTCCAAGGAAGAATGTTTCCGCAAGATTTCCGTAGATAATTATGCTGAAGAACAGAATATTCAAAATACAACCAATATACAGCACAGGTTTTCGTTTGCCGATAAAATCCGATAACCAACCCGCCAACGGTGAACCCACTCCCCATCCAAGAAAAAATAGAGAGGCAATAGCGGCAGCTTCAGTTTTGGAAAACCCCATCTGAGAACTCAACCAGGGCACTGACCATAGGCCCGCGAATGCCAACATTGTGGCGGTCAGCCCGAAACCAATCAAAGAACAATACCAGCTCTGAGGATTTACACAGACCTTTTTCAGACCAGATAAAACACCGTAACCGGTCGTTTTAGTCCCTCGCTCTGATCCAGCGACTTTTGTATTGGTCGAGCGCTTGGGAATGATGAAAAATAATAGCAGGGACAATACAATAGCGATTACCGCTAAACCCATCATGGTGCTGCGCCATCCCACCTGTTCCACAGAAAAGCGCAGGGGCGCCTGCCCGAGCATTGCCCCACACATCCCTACAGCCTGCAAAACGCCAGCCAAAGTTGCAAATCGGTTGGGAGCGAACCAATAGCCGAGTATGGTTAACGTTCCGACAAAACCAAAGGCCACAGTTGCACCAATCAAGCCGCGATAAAGGGATGCGCTATGTAGTCCGTCCTGAAAAAAGGCGCGATGTCGTTAGCGATCATGCGTCATTT
>JAALKB010000239.1:2465-5047 GCA_011088265.1 Gammaproteobacteria bacterium | reverse complement strand
GAATTCATGCTTTACAAACCAGATTATATTTCCGGGCTATTAAGAGAATGCGGACGACATCTGGAAAACGATGAATATCAACCAATTCTCCACAAGGTCTATCCCGTTACCGAAGCAGTGTCTGCATTCAAATACATGTCCCAGGGCAAACACATTGGCAAAGTGGTATTGGATTTTGATCTACCAAAAATTTCCGTGGCACCAAACACTAATCATGGGGCACGTTTTAAAGCTGAGGCCTGTTATCTAATTGTTGGGGGCAACCGTGGACTAGGGTTGGAAGTCGCCAACTGGATGGTGATTCAGGGTGCACGACATATTGGGCTATTGAGTCGAAGTGGCCCAAGAACCAAGGATGACCTCGCGAAAATTGACACCATGAGACAATTGGGGGCAAGCATTCATGATCTGCGAGGAGATGTCAGCGAAATGTCAGATGTGATGAAAGCCATCCAAACCCTGGAAATAAACGGATTACCCCTTAAGGGCATGGTTCATAGTGCTCTGGTGATTGATGACGAATTTATTGTCTCGCTCGACCAGGAGCGGTTCGACGCTGTCATGAAACCCAAGGTAATGGGGGCCTGGAATTTGCATCTGGCCAGTCTTGAGCGAGATCTGGATCACTTCATCGCATTCTCTTCCATCGCATCCATGATGGGTGGGGTAAAACAGACTAACTATGCTGCCGCCAATGCGTTCATCGATGGCCTCGCCGAGTATCGACGATCGAGAAACTTACCCGTCCAGATCTTTGGCTGGGGACCGATATCCGGGGCTGGACAACTTGCCAGGGATACTCTCACCGCGGAATATGTACAAAAAGTTGGAGTAGCCATGATGCCCGTGTCTGACGCTATCCGGACGATTCAATACTTCCAGCCCTATGAGATAGAAAATATCATCTCTGCGGATATTGATTGGGAAACGGCTTCAAGCCTGAGCCTGTACGTCTCTAATGCTCATAGCTTCAAAGAGGTCATCAGCCAGCAGAAAACATCCCAATTGATTGGAACATTCAAGGAAATCGTCCTTGCAGCGGCCCCAGAAAAACGAACCGGGTTATTGGTCCACTTTGTCAGCGAGCAAATTGGTCAGGTGCTAGGTAAAACCCCGGATGAAGTTGACCCAGAAGAATCCATTATGAACATGGGGCTAGACTCATTGATGTCCGTGGAGCTGAACCGCCGGATCAGTGAACAGCTGCAAATAAAAGTCCCCGCGGGGCGATTACTGGGCGGTCCGTCTTTGAATGAATTAGCCGGGATTCTCAATGAATTGCTTGGCACACCAGATGAAAATGATATGGATCATGAAGATGTGCAGCTAGAGGGTATGGAGCTGGAAGGAACAAACCATGAGACTGGGCATCGACATGAATATGGGCATACTGAGGCCAAAGGTGTAGCCCTTAATCATGACACTCCTTCCAGCCAATCTATCCACCCAATACTCAGAGAGTCTCAAGGCGAAATCGCCCTATTGCACATTAACGATATAGATCAACTGCCACGGTTTGATACCCTGGTAATCAATTATCTGCATCCCCAGTTCTTTGACATACTTGAAGTCGACAAGGATGAATGGCTTGCAGACGATGGGAACAGTCGGGTCCAAATAACCGAATGCCTCAACCTTAACCAGGGTCGAATCGGTATATTGCGACTTCCCTATCTGGAAGAAAGACTCATTCAGTCTCCGCCAGATCTACTCCATCATTTTGATGAGGCTCGTGAGCTAGCAAAAAAAACTGAAAGTAAAAGCGGTTGCGCTGACCGGTGTACTGTCCTCCATTACTCAACAGGGAACCCAACTCAACACTTGGTTAGATGATATCGATGCGCCAGCATTAACCACTGGCGAACCCGCCAGAGCAGCCAATGTGGTGAAATCCATTCAGGGTATTTTGACCGAAGCGGGGCGACAGATTAGTGGTGAAACTATGACCTGGATTGGCCAAAACCCCATTAGTATTGGTGCGCTACAACTGATGCTCAGGGTGATTGGACATCCAGTAGCGTTAACCTTCTGCTCAAGAGGTCTCTCCCAACTGGATTGCAAGAAAGTCGAGTCTATAATACGGGAAGAGGAATATCAGGGAAACTTCAACATGGTCAACGCCAGCGTTACCCTACCCGAATCATGTTATGACTCTTCTCTAATAGTCGGTATTACCAGCTGGAAAAATGCCATTGATATCAAGCGCCTGGCCACCGGGTCGTTGTTGGTGGATTATTCCTTCCCCCATATCTCCTCCCTGGATGATGCCTGTGTAGAATGGAGCAGAATAACGATATCCTATTTCATACTGGGGCCGCACTGCAACTCCCAGATCCAATATGGGAAACCTTTTATCTGCCCCAAACCGTTGCGCCACTATTGACTGAAGAAACCAAACGAATCCTCCTTGACCGCAGACCTACCCGCTACCCCCAGGAAATTGACGGCTGCGTCCTGGCATCCCTATTAACCAGGAAAAGCTCCCCCCTCTAACCCACCATCGGAAGCTGGAACATCGATCAGGCAGAAATCGCCTATCAGGAATTCAACAAAATGGGAATTACCCCTGCACCCTTACAATT
>JAALKB010000239.1:0-2365 GCA_011088265.1 Gammaproteobacteria bacterium | reverse complement strand
TTGCTCTGACCCTGAGAAAGTTGAAAAAGCTAAGGGCTGAATACGTAAAATCTCGACGGAAGCAAAATATAAGTCAACAGATGAGAACCATGGGACTGAACCATGAGACAGCCATATTATGATGAAATAGCAAAATACTATTACCTTTACGGTGACTTTAATAACTCTATCTTCCATAATAATCAGGCGAACACTTCGAAGTCCAGGCCTGTAACCAGAGACGTATACGAGGGCTGAATTGCTGAATTAAAGAGAGATCATCCGAATAATAGTCAAAAGGCCGCTGATCCTCCCGACCGTGGCGCAGTGAGTAGTTAGTTCATTAGTTATTTTATTGATTGGTTTATTATCAGACAAAGAGCTTATGCGAGCATGCTCACTGTTTGATATAACTCAAGCGTTATCACAACGACGATACTTTTTTCATCTCCTGCCAACCCACCAGGAGCAACCATATCAGGCGATCCCCAATGAAAGCACATATTGTTTTAGCCCATCCTGAGAGCAACTCCTTTAACGGGGAATTATCGAGAATTAGCAAGTCAAATCTGCAAACCGCTGGATGGGAAGTTACTTATTGTGATCTTTATACCAATGGTTTCGACCCATGCGAAGGCCCCGGACATTATCTCGAACGATCTAATACAGAACAGTTTCACGCGCAAACTGAACAACGGTTTAATGCCGAGAACGAAACCACACCTCACGATGTCGCCACCGAGCGAGACAATTTACTGCAAGCGGATCTGCTGATCATACATTTTCCCCTTTGGTGGTTTGGGATGCCGGCTATATTGAAAAGGTGGATCGATCGGGTTTTCGTTTACGGGTCTGTCTATCGCGGCGAAATGAGATATGACACTGGAATTTGCAGAGGAAAAAAAATGCTCGCCTGTATCACCACAGGAGCCTCGGAAGATTCGTGTTCCTTTAACGGTCGTGAAGGTGATTCAAGGCTTCTTGCCTGGCCCATGCTATTCCCTTTTCGCTATATTGGTTTCGATGTTTTAGAACCCACAATCTTCCACGGGATAGGAGGCGTTGCCTCCATCGAGGTACAGGAAGGTGGACTCAGCGATCTTGATCGGTACATTAAACAGTGGGGCAACGTGATCCGTAATCATCAAAAACGAAAAATCACACCTTTCAATCAGTCTAGTGACTTTGATGATAGAAAGAAACTTAAACCGAATGCGCCCGTGTATTCACCTTTTATTTCACATCAATCCACAACGCCCTAGGATTAATGCTCAACGAGCCAAGTGCTGGCGCTAAAAGCATGAACAGTATATCCATCGGCACATGAATTTTGCATATTCCTTTTCGATACTGTTTCTCACCGAAAGGAAAATTTAGGAATGCAGCTCCAAGCGACCGATAGGATAGATTATGCATCTTTAAAACCCAATTGCGAGAACGATTAGGTCAGGTTGATTCGACTCAATTACGCCTTGCGTTTTGTCGATTCCTGGAGAATAGATCAGTGTCAGTAGATAGATCGCACTTTTGTTCCTAAAATAAATCTTTCACTTTTCTATCTCTCAGATTTATTGGATTTGAAAATTCGAATTCTTGAGTGTGTCCCGAAGTTATCATATGGTTATGGCTATGACTGATCTATTCACTTCGTGCCAGGTTGGCAAAATGAAACTAAATCATCGGATTGTCCTCGCACCGATGTCCCGGTATCGATGTACACGCCAGACGGCTCCCGACGTAATGATGGCCGAGTACTATAGTCAGCGGGCTTCGGAGGGAGGTCTTGTAATTACCGAGGCGACCCACATCAATCCCGAAGGAACACCCATATGGAATATCTACCCCGCCATTCGAGATCACGGTGGTGAAGCCCCAGGAATCTGGACCGATGAGCAGACAATGGCTTTTCGAAAGGTTGTGGACGCGGTACACACGAAGGGAGCTTATATATCCTGCCAGATTCAGCACTGCGGGCGTGTTGCTCAAGACGATATCAAGGATCATCCGCTGGTGAAAGGTAGCGATCTACCCATCGGCCCCGTCTCTGCTTCTTCCATTCCGATTCCGGTGACCTCTGAGGAAGACAATCAATACAATTGGGATCAACCGAGTTCCCCACCCCGGGCATTGGATTTTGACGAGATTACCCGGGTTTGTGGAGATTATGCCCACGCCGCAACCAATGCGATGAAGGCTGGATTCGACCATCCCTGACGGGGGCACTAAATGTTTTGGTATTGATATAGGTCAATTCTCTTCGCCCCATGGGACGCTTCTAATCCATAGAAGATACAACGACTGGTTGACACTATTGAATCGGTGTTGTCGAATCTAGCTAGTCGTCCCTGAAGAACCCGAAAAGGCTACATATCCAGTATAAACTGGA
>JAALKB010000017.1 GCA_011088265.1 Gammaproteobacteria bacterium | reverse complement strand
TCGGCTGGCATTGGGCCAGGAGTCGCTAGGCATATTTGATGCAAGCAGATTAACAAATCTGGCCTCCATTGCCGCCTGGCTATTCATACTGAGACCGTTGGTTGTTAGAAAGTGGCCCAGCATTTCCATTTTACCTTTCGCTTTGATTCTATTTTATCAGGCGGAAATGATCTATTTTTTCACCTCAGTGTACCTCGAACCATGGGCGTTGATACTAATGGCCCTGGCATTAGAGCTACTGTTAATCAAACCAGGAGCGAATACCTATTTAAAATCCTGTCTGCTTTTAGGGATGGCCGCGATCATCAAGGAACCAGTGGTCTTTTTTATTCCCTGGTTCTGGTTGGCTGGCCGTCCATGGGCGAAAGGCGGGAAACATTTCAGGAATGCGGTGCTAGTGGGGGTTGCATCAGTTTTGCCCTTTATCATCTACTATCTTTGTAGGGCGACCTATGGTGTCAATCGATTTAAAAGTATTGGTTTTGAATACCTGTTTTCTGAATCGTGGTGGTCGGAAATGGGGTATAGAATGGCATTTCATCTGGGCATTAGTGGGTTGGTTCTGATGTTATTGGTGGCGATATTGTGGCTCTACTTTCTCATCAGGAAGCATGAAGAAATTGATCGCCTCGCTTTAGTTTGTATCCTGGGCGCCTCGTTTACCGTATTCATGATGTTCAACCTGGATTTCAGTGGTCACACTTACACAGGATATTTCCGTTTTTATCTTCCAGTTTATGTGTTGTTGGTGGCGCCATTGCTGTATTTGGGGTTTTCAACCCAACAGACCATCGCTAGAAAGACGTTTATTGGCTTGGTTTCACTGTTTGTAATTATTGGTCATGGGCCGAGGCTGTTCGAATATCTATCACTGACGTTCTCCCATGATGCGGCAAGAAATTTTACAGAGCACTATGATTCGCCCATATTTTTGCCCATTAAGGCTCTAATAGAGAAAGCAGAAAAAGCGGGGGCTTTGAAACCCGGTATTGCGGAGTATATTCATGTCAATCAGGTAACTGGTTGGAATCAGCCAGAATCGGGGTATAAAGAGCTGGATAAACTATACGATCTTCGGGTCAAAGATCAGAATCTATGTGAGTGTTCGAATGACACTAAAGTTGTGATAGCTCCTTTCGTTCACTACACCGGTTTGAACAGACGATTGCTTGATCCTGATTTTGTTATGGTTGATCAATTGCCGGAGAAACACATCCAGCGATGGACCAAATCATTGTCGATGCGAGACCAGTGCCTTGATTCACTGGAACAAACATGCGACTTTTATGCTCAGGAAGACCTGAATGGCGAAGCTATTGGTGGTATTGGAATACGCTACTAATCGCCAAAATAGTAACTTCAATGATGAAAGATTGGGGAGTTGGTTCGAACACCCTGAAAAACAAATTTTGCTAACAGATTATGGCTCACAGTAAGTTTAACGAATTTATTACCAGAACCATCGCCGCTGAAATTAACAGATTCAGTAAATATTATGATCAGGTGATATTGCTCCTCTAGAGGATGACAGGCAGTGTTTATTGGAGGAAATCAGGTGCGAGGAAAAAACCACTGTCGACGAGATCAGTGATCTTGATGCTGGAGAGACGAATACCAGAAGAGTATTATTATTGAATGGAAATCTGAATTATGAAACGGATATCGAGCCACAACTTAAGGCTCTATTTGACAAAATGTCCAGATCAGACCGTTTGGTATGTGTCTTATTCAATCCCTATTTCCGTTGGGTGTATCGACTGGCTGATTTGATTGGACTGAGAAAAATGCGACGATCGGTAACCTTTGTTACCCGCTCGAATCTACAAAACCTGTGTAAGCTGTGTGACTTTGAGGTTGTGAAGTTACGCACCACGGCGTACTGCCCTTTTGATCTCTGGGGGGTCGGTAATTTTATCAACCAGGTTCTCCCAACCATCCCTCTAATCAAGTGGTTGTCCATCGCTACGATTGTGGTGTTAAGGCCGGTTAAAGTATCAGAGGATTATCCCTCTTTATCCATCGTTATTCCCGCAAGGAATGAAGCAGGTAACATCGAGAACGCCCTGATTCGATTGCCTGAACTGGAAGATGTTGATGTTGAAGTTATCTTTGTTGAAGGAAATTCCACGGATCATACCTGGAGCGAAATTCAGCGAGTGGTTGCCATGGAAAAATACCAAAAATATCGACCAGTAGCACTTCAGCAAACAGGTAAGGGGAAAAAGGATGCAGTGATGCTCGGGTTTAATCATGCCCGGGGTGACTTATTGACGATTTTGGACGCGGACCTGACGATGCCGCCGGAAAGCCTTCCACGGTTCTATGAGGCCTATCGAAGTGGCGCTGCAGACATGATTAACGGCAATCGTTTGATGTACCCCATGGAAGATGAAGCAATGCGATTTCTCAACCGACTTGGTAATCTGTTTTTCGCCAAAGCCTTAAGTCGGGTATTGGACATTTCCATCGGTGATTCACTTTGCGGAACAAAGATGATTAGCAAAACAGACCATTACCGTTTTCTGTCCTGGCTGGAGGATTTCGGTGAATTTGATCCTTTTGGCGATTTCCAGTTGCTTTTTCCTTCGTCTGATCTCTGCCTCGGGACTGTGGATATCCCCATAACCTATGGTGCGAGAACCTATGGTAGTACCAATATTGATCGCTTTCGACACGGTTGGATGCTCCTGAAAATGACCGCACAGGGCTTTGTTAAAATCAAGGCCGGAGCTGCGATGAAAGAGTCATCGGATGACTAGATGGCTAGGGCCATTGGTATTCGCCATTCCAGGCACGGTCGTAGCTATTTCTAGCCCGGGAGCCACGATTCGTTCCAGTTTGGGCTTCCTACTTCGCCCCGCAGTGGGCTCTAATTGGTTGGTCGGGATGTGTTGAAGTAGTGATCAAATAAAAAAACCGTTGCAGCAATAGTCAGCGCGAGATGCAGTGGCCAGGCAGTAATTGCATATCGTATTAATCCTGCCTGCAAAGAAGCGGTAAGTAGAAAATAGCTTTGTATCATCACAGCCATAAGGAAAAGACCCAGCCCTTCGCTTGGTAAAGGGTTGAGTCTGACTAGGAGTTGTTTCAAACCAAGAAAAATAACAATCAGATTTACTGTGGCGGCGATGGCGAGAAAGAGTTTGATCGCAGCAAAAGTCCAGAGATTTTGAGGCTCAGGTCGATAGGGAGTAATTTCGTCCAGAAGTTCTGGACGAATTTTTGCGATTTTCAGATTGTATTCCTGGGTCATGCTTGCTGGCTGTAATTCCGCCAATGTCCATAGTCCAAAGAGATTAATTGCGACGTCGTTAAGATAGTCGCCAGGAGCCTGTCTGATAATAGAAAAAGCGATTTCGTTTAGCGCCCGCCCCTGTTCGTTCTGTGGAATATCCGCCTGTTGAAGGATTTCAGGCATTTTTCTAAACCGAAGATAGTCGTAGATATTCAAGGAAAAAATAAACTGCTCATTGAGTCCCTCCGTGTGCTGGGCTCTCAGGGATTTTGACTGTTCCATCAAGGTTAGCCAGTGTTTGCTGGCCGCGGGGTAGGGTGTTTTCTCTGGGTCAAAATCCGCGAATGCCAATTTGCCGATCAACTGATTGCCCAGGAAAGAGCCCGACGTCCAGCTTTGGTGGACACTAAAACGGTATAGCGAGCCTGCAGAAAATACCAAAGCCGCTCCTAATAGCATAGCGAAAGTCCGTTTCAGAACGGTTTTTTTTGACAAAATGAAATTCAGTATCAAAATTACTGGAACACAAATAAACGCCCAGGAAACCGGCTTTATCAGAATGAGCCATGCAATGAGGCAACCAATAATAAAGATAGATCCAATTTGTTCAGAGCCATGACGCTTTAATAGCAAGCCGACGAGCAGCATTAACGAGCTGAAAAATAGGGATTCGGTAATAAGAGAGAAACAATACTGAACAAAAGCGGGGTTAGCGCCAACTGCTACCAACAGGGAAAATCCGGCAACGAAAGAAGAAGTGAACCCTTTCAGGCTTATGCTCAGAAAAAGTAAAGCAGTAAAGAATAATCCTAACTACAAAAATACAATCGGTGCCCATCCAGGGGAGAGAGATTGTGCCAAATGTAAAAACAGAGGGTATCCCGCTGCCCGATATGGATCAAAGCGCAGATAACTGTTGGTATCAGGGACGTGAAGAGAATAATCCGCGGGAAGAAAACCCCACACACCCAGTAAGATGATGGCAAAAGCTAACAGAACGTAATTGCTGCTTTTACTATTCGCGAATACCTGATCGATATTTCTCGGATACTGCAAAAGTGCGATCATGGGATGTTTCTTATTAGGAGGCTTAAAAGGGAAAACAACTAGCGTTTGGAAGCCATTATCAGGCGGAAATTTATTTGTAGCATATCTTAGGGTATTTTATACTTGAGTATCCCTATCTGCACATTGATGAGCATTATTGGTTCGCGCAAATATATCATGAAACTTTCGGTAATAATTCCTTGCTACAACGAGATAGCAACCATAGAAATGCTATTAAAAAAGGTCCAGGGATCTCCGTATGGTAATAAGGAGGTCATCGTTGTGGATGATGGGTCGACAGACGGCACTCGTGGGAAATTGACCAATGAGCTTTCGGGTTTGGTCGATCACCTGATTTTTCATGAACACAATAAAGGTAAAGGGGCGGCGCTACAAACAGGCATTAAACAGGCGACAGGAGATGTTGTCATTTTCCAGGATGCGGACCTTGAATATGATCCCGATGAATACCCCACCTTGATGAAACCAATTCTGGAAGGCAAGGCAGATGTGGTTTATGGGTCAAGGTTTATTGGCTCCGGCCCCCATCGCGTACTCTATTTCTGGCATCGGGTAGGAAATGGGTTTTTGACCCTGTTGTCAAATATGCTCAGCGATTTGAATCTGACAGACATGGAAACATGTTACAAAGTCATTCGCAAAGAAATTGCTGACCTGATTACCATTAATGAACCCCGTTTTGGGGTGGAGCCGGAAATTACGGCAAAACTGGCCAAAATGAAGTGCCGGGTATATGAAGTTGGCATTAGTTATGATGGCAGAACCTATGAAGAAGGAAAGAAAATTGGATGGAAAGACGGAGTTAGTGCTATCTGGTGTATCCTCCGTTACAACTGGAGAAATGAGTTCCCATTCGAAATAGCCCCCCATTTCAAATCCAGAGATGTTAATGCCATAGATATGATGATCGTTTGTTATCGTACACAACTCAGGAATATTACTTCGTGAACAATCAAACGGTTAGTGTGGTTCTTTTCTCCGGAGGACGCGGTTCATCCGTCCTCACGAAGCAGCTTCTTCACCATCATCGTGTAAAGCTTAGCCTGATCATCAACGGTTATGACGATGGCCTTTCTACCGGGGAGGTGCGTCGATTTTTAGGCGATTGCCTTGGGCCTTCCGATTTCCGGAAAAATGCCAGTCGGGTTGCCATCGAAAAACGCAGTTGCGAAAAGCAGCTAATTGATTTGCTGGATTTTCGTTTACCCGTTGAAGCGAACCGGGAATTGGTCACCGCCATATTGGAGTTGTTAACAGGGAAAACTGCCGAGAGCCCTGACGCCTTTTTTGACTCATTTTCGCAGTTATATGATTCTCTCGGGGCAGCATCAAAAGCACTCTTAACGGAACGCATGCAGGCGTTTTGTGATGAATTGAAGCGCCAACGAGGTGGTTTCGATTTTTCTGATTGCAGTATTGGTAATCTGGTTTTTGCTGGTAGCTTCCTTGTCTGTGGTAGAGACTTCAATCAGGGAGTTGACGACTATGGCCGTTTGCTAGGACTGGATGCCGGCCTCATTTTGAACGTCACGCAAGGTGAGAATGCATTTTTAGTGGCAACCAATGAAAGCGGGGAATATCTGGAAAGCGAAGCCGATATCGTTGATGCCGGGAGGCGGAACCATATTCAGGATATCTTTTTATTGGATGCTCCCTTGCAGAAGAACAACCTGGATTCGCTATCAGTCAATCAGGTTAGTGATTTTCTTAAGCAAAGAGAGGCGGGTCTTCAGCTGAATCAGGATGCCAAAGATGCGATAGCCAAAGCAGATTTAATTATCTATGCGCCAGGTACCCAGCACTCAAGCCTATTTCCTTCCTACCTGACTCCTGGTCTTGGGCAGGACATCGCCAGAAATACGAAAGCACTAAAACTGTTAGTCACCAACATTGAAGAGGATGCGGAAATCCCGGATTTCAATGCCATTGAGATTATCGACAAAGCGGTTTACTACCTGCGTGAGAAAAACGCCAAAGGCTATCCTGTTTCTTCCTTGCTGACTCACTATTTGATCAATTTGCCGGATAAAAAAGCCAGAAACAACGAAAAAAATTATATCCCTTTGGGAAACATGGAGCATATCGAGGATCCCAGGCTGATCAGGATAGGTAATTGTGAAGACCAGGAAACCGGAAATCATGATCCTGAAAAAGTACTGTCACCCTTTATCAACGAGATTCTGGGAAAGAAGGACGCATTGTCTGTCGCGGTTCTGTTAACAGAAAACAACTCTGTCAATAAAACCGTTCAGACGGTGCTGGAAATGGCCCGTTCTAAAGTACAGCTGCCCTATGAAATAACTGTCTATTATCAGGGAATCGAAATAGATTATTTTAAGGAGGTTGATCTGCCTTTTAAAACTTTTAGCCTGGGTAACACGAGCAATGAAATCGCTTTGCAGTCGGTGCTTCGAAATAATCACGATTATGTCTGTTTAATGGAATGCTCGGGGATGTATCATGGTTATGATGTGATCTCTCTTGTCTCCAATTTGGACCAAGCCAATGTTGATGCGGTTTGGGGAAGTCGTCGGCTATCCGCTTCAGACATGCGGGCATCTTACAAGTTTCGGTACCATCATCACATCTCACTGGGAGTGGTAAGTTACATTGGAAGTTATTTACTTGGTTTTAGCTATCTGTTTCTTTACGGTCGATATGTTTCAGATACGTTGTCTGGACTGCGGGTGGTTAAGGGTGATTTTCTTGAAAAGAATCTTGCGAACTCCCAGCGGGACAATTTTAATCAATACCTGTTAAGTGATTTGCTCGGGAGTAAAGGGCGGTTCTTCGAAGTCCCGGTTGATTTTCTTCCCATGTCTCCTAATAAGGTCAAACGAACCAGTTTGCTTCAAGGCATAAATGCATTTTGGGTGATCATGACCCAACGTGTTAAAAGCCTACTTTAGCGGATTGCAGCTTTTTTCAGTCCTTATCAATGAGCAATCCAGTGAGTAATTTGTCGAGTATTAATGCTGTGGTGTTTGATATGGACGGTGTGCTTGTCGATACCTCTCCTTGCCATGAAAAAGCGTATGACAGGCTTTGGAGCAAATTGGGACTGCGTGGTCCGAAATATGAACAGCTGGCAGGTCGCAGCACCAAAGAAGTGATTAAACAGGTTTGTGGCCACTTCACTCCCAGCGAGCGCCACAAATGGGTTACCTATAAACAAAATGAAGCGCTTAAGTTGTTAAGAAGCGCTGACATCATTTTTCCAGATACGGTGTCTACGCTGAAAACATTGCACGGAGCTGGATTCAAGTTGGCTTTAGCGACCAGTGCTTCCAGGCCAAGTGCTAGTCTGGTGCTTGAACGATTGGGTGCAGCGGAGTGGTTTGACATAGTCATTACCGCCGATGACGTAGAAAAAGCGAAACCGGACCCTGAGATTTTTATTCGGGCTATTCAGACGCTGGGCCTTGAGCCGTCTAAAACCCTAATCATTGAAGACAGTCGGGCAGGCATTGAAAGTGGGCTGGCGTGCGGAGCAAAGGTGATTAATGTGCGCCATCGAGCCAATTTTATCGAACATGGGAATTTTTATGGATTCCATGAAAATCTCAATGAAGTTACTCAGCTTTTGCCAGGCGGCGTCTCATGAATGTCATGATTATTCCTGCTGCGGGAAGAGGGGCCCGGCTTGATTATTCAGGTCCTAAATTAATGTTTCCTCTTGGTGGCAAACCACTGATTGCATACCTGCTAGAACGATATCGGCCGTATGTTGATCATTTCGTGGTCGTGATTAACCCTAAGGACTAGGATTTAGTGGAAGCCTATCTTATGTCCACCGATCTGGAATCCGCGGGCCTCGGTTTCGAATTTGCTTATCAATCCCAGGCAACCGGAATGCTCGATGCGATTCTTGCTCCCATGGAACAACTGATCAAGCGGAGTGGAGATACCCGGGTCGATCAGCTTTGGATAACCTGGTGTGATCAGGTTGGCATTACGGATCAAACGGCTAAAACCATGCACGATTTGTTTGATGGTGCGAAGGAGCCTAGCCTTATTTTTCCTACCATTGAAAAACCGGACCCCTATATCCATATGCAGCGAAACCCGGCTGGCGAAATTGTCCGGGTAATGCACAAAAGGGAGGGCGATAATATGCCCGCGGTGGGGGAGAACGATTGCGGGTTGTTCGGGTTAAGCCATTCTACCTATTTCAAGTTACTACGACGGTTTTCTGATTTTCTTGATGTTCCATCGTCAGTGGATAATTCGAACCAGGGTTTGACCATTGGAGCAAGCACCCAGGAAAGAAACTTTCTACCGTTTATTTCATGGATGCGGGGCAAGGGAACGGTATCTACTTATCGTGCCGTTGATGACATGGAGTCCATTGGCATTAATACCATTGCAGATGCTCAGGTGTTGGCCGCGAAGTTGGTCAGTTAGTTATCAGTGAGTTATAAGGAATGATGGCAGAAACAGCAGTCAACATAATGACGAACAAAGCAAAACCAATAATGACAAATAGCACAAAAACGCTTTCCATCGTGATCCCAGCCTATAATGAGGCGAATTTCATTGGAGCTTTATTGGAGAAAATTGCAAAAGTTAATCTTACTCCTCTGGGGTTACAGAAGGAAATTGTTGTAGTAAATGATTGCTCCGTGGACCAAACAGCTCAGATTGTTCGCGAGTTCACAGATGTGACACTGCTGGAGCACACTGTAAATAGTGGAAAAGGAATGGCAGTGCGAACTGGACTTGACAGGGCGACCGGGGATTTTCTGATCATCCAGGACGCTGATCTTGAGTACGACCCAGAAGACTATATTCCCATGCTCGAACCACTTTTGAATGACCAGCGGATGTTATCTATGGAAGTCGATATATGAAGCATCCTAAAGCTGGTGTTGTGAAAAACCTACTCACTGGAAAGCACCCGGATCAGTCCTGGGTTGCGTATCTCGGTGGACAGAGCCTGAGTTTTGTGTCGCTACTTTTTACCGGTCGATTTTTGTCGGATACGGTCACGGCATATAAACTTTTTAAATCTCCCATCATAAAAAATCTGTCGTTGGAGACCACGGGTTTTGAACTGGATCACGAAATTTCCGCCAAAGTGTTAAGTAGTGGATATCGCATAATGGAAGTTCCCATTTCCTATTTGCCCCGTACTGTGGCCGAGGGGAAGAAAATCGGTTTGAAAGACTGGTTTTGTGCAATTAAGACGTTTTATCGATATCGCAATGGTTAGTATCGTCACTGGCACCATGTCAAAAAACCTGAAATGGTTGTTTTTGATGCTAGGGATCATGCTTGTTACGCGATTGGGGATCTGGTTGGCCTACGGTCTCAATGAAATGTTATTCCTTCAACCAGATAGCCATGATTATGTGTTCTTAGGTAAACAATTATTCGCAGAAGGCTTGTTTCCAAGTCTTTCCCGCACCCCGGTTTATCCCGCTTTTGTGGGCTTTTTGGGAGTAGTTTTAGGGTTCGACGTTAAAACCATCATTCTTGTTCAGATAGCGGTATCCATATTAACGGGCTGTTTGGCGTGGCGAATACTAAAACGAATTCGCTCTGATTTATCTGATACTGCAGAAGGCGCGCGCCATGGAAATGTCTTTATCATATTTGCATTGATTTTCGGATTGGACTTCGTCAGTGCCCAGGGTGCCAACTACCTATTGTCAGAAACATTTTTCACATTTTTGGTGTTAGTTGCGGTTAATCTGGTCATTGACATAAAGCAGCAGCGTTCCGATAGCTGGGCAAAAGGCGGGTTATGCGGATTGGTACTTGGATTAGCTATACTATGTCGACCTATCGCTATATTCCTGCCGATGGTTGTTGTCGTTTGGGGCGTTTTGCAGCCAACGACCCAGGGGCATGACAAACAGAAAGCCTTCGGTTTTTATCAACTGGGCGTATTCGCGTTAGTGTTTGTTCTCGGGATGTCGTCTGCGGTTCTTTGGATGGTGCGGAATTATGACCGGACCGGAGAAGTATTTTTGACCACAATTTCGTCGATTAACCTATACGAATACCGCGCCGCCTGGAATATCGCCTATCGTGATGATAGACCTTTTAATGAGGTGCAAACAGAATTCAGAGAAAATAAGTCGGCAATCCAGCGGGACCTGAATCTAAACGAGGGTGAGGTGGCTAAGCGTATGGGGAGCGAAGGTTTGGATTTGATTAGGCAAACACCTGTGGAAACCATGATTCAGGGCGGGCTTGGCTTTTTGCGTCTGTATTTCGGCGTTTTTAGTTCAGCGATTGATGTCCTGTTCAGGGTTTTGGGTTCCGGGAATCAAGCCCCGGGCACATTGGAAGCGACTTGGGTGGTAAAGATACTGGTATTGTGCCATCTGGTAATAACCTACTTTGGCATCGCCCTATTGCTGATTAGCAGATTTAATGACGAAAAAAGGCCTGGAGAATCCCGATGGCAAGGAGGGATGGCTCGGGCTTTGACCGGAAACTCGATTTTACTTTTTTGCGGCCTGGTCATTGGCTATTTCACTGTGCTTTCCGTAGGTATCGAAGCTTATGCACGATTCCGAATTCCGATTATGCCATTGCTTGCTATCCTGGCTGCATTGGGTTGGTCCCGGTTGCCGGGGCTGGTGAGTCATTGGAGGCAAGCCAATGGAGATGATTCAGCCCTATCGGGAGTCTGAGTAGAAATGGCGAATAATCACCCTGGGGATACCCAGACTCAATCGGAAAATCCAAAAGTCAGCGTGTTGTTATGTGTTTACAATGGTGGTGAATACCTGGGGGAATCTGTTTCGAGCATTCTTGGACAATCTTTTCAGGATTTTGAGCTAGTGCTGGTGGATGACGGGTCGACGGATAATGCAGTCGCTGGCATTGAAGCCTTGAATGATCCACGTATCCGCATAATCAGGAAAAAAAATAGCGGTTTGACCCCTAGTCTGAATTTCGGAATTTCCCATTGTCGAGGTGAATATATTGCACGGCAGGATGCTGATGATCTTTCGCACTCTGAGCGGTTAAAAACACAGGTTGCATTTATGGAAGCCAATCCGGAAACCGGTGTGGTGGGGAGTTCTGTTGAGCTGATTGATGATGATGGAGATGTGATTGGTGAATTAAGTTTTGACTCTTCTCACGAGGCGCTACTAACGAGCCTGATGAAAAAAAACCAATTTGTGCATGGGGCACTAATGTTTCGTGCGGGAATTCTCGACGTAATAAAAGGTTATCGGGAAGCCTTTGTCTATGCCCAGGACTATGATTTTACCTTGCGTTGTCAGGAGACAACCAGGCTTGCAAATCTGTCCGGGAAATATTATTCCCTGCGATTTGGCAGCCAGCGAATATCCATCGCCCATGCCGGGGACCAAAGGGCTTTCGCTAACATGGCAAGAGCCTTCGCCAGGCAGCGCCGGGAAGTCGGCATGGATGATCTGGATACAGGAAGCTACGCAGGTCACTTTTCGGTATTTTCGGACAAAAATAGTGAACCAGCAGACCAAACCCGCATCATGTTATACCTTTATTTGCGATCAGGTCTTAAAAACAAGATTCGTCGTTGTCTGAGTCAATTGCTGACAAAACCCCAACCTCTAAAGACGCGGTTGAAATATCAACTCAGCTATTTGATCTCTTATTTACCATCCGGGGTAATTCGTCAGGTCTATGCACGCATGGATCAACTACGCGAGTTAAATTAGCCCATGCAATCCAAACACCTGGTAATGGTCATTAGTAGTTTGCGATCCGGTGGGGCAGAGCGGGTGGCAGTGACGATGGCGAACGCATTGGCGCAGAAAATGCGTGTTACAGTGGTTTGTTTTTCTGGTATGGAAGATGCTTTTTATCCATTATCAAAAAAGGTGTCGGTCGTTTATCTTGATCTGCTGGCTCCCCAACCCTGGATTGGGGCTGCGATAAAGGCCAATCTTCAAAGGCTTGGGACCATTCGAAAAACGGTTCGAAATCTGGGGGCGGATCTGGTTGTGTCTTTTATGCTCGAAACCAATGTGTTGGTGATCTTAAGTCAGCTTGGGACAAAAACACCATTGATTGTTTGTGAACACACTGATCCTGGATTAGTACAACATAAGTTACCCTGGCGTGTGATGCGTAACCTGGGATATCGTCTATGTGACCGTTTGGTGGTATTGAATGAATACATGAAAGACTGGTTTGAAAAAGCCGGTAACCGTTGGGTTTGGGTTATTCCTAACCCTATTGAAGTGAATATTCATAGCCAGTGTCAGCTAGACACCCCAGCGCCTTTTATTCTGGGTATGGGGCGTTTGATCCCAAGCAAATCCTTCGATCAATTGATTGATGTCTATGCCCGGTCGAGACCCACTTTTCCCAATTGGCAGCTGGTGATTGCGGGTGATGGTGAGCTTAAAGGAGCGTTACAGCGGCAAATTGATGAACTGGGTTTGACTGAAAATGTCCACCTGATTGGCAATACGCTTACCCCCCATAACTGGATGAAGCATGCGGATATTTTCGCCTCAACATCAACAATTGAAGCCTTTCCCATGGCGATTTGTGAAGCGATGATGGTTGGTTTGCCCATAGTAGCAGTGGCATATAATGAGTCCGCGGAAACTCTTATCCCCAATACAGCGGGTTTTGTTATTTCCACAGAGAATCAATCTGCCAATGCTGTTAGTGAACACTTTGCTGATGCCCTTATGTCCTTGATGAGTGATCGCGAGAGGCGAATTACAATGGGAAAACAGGCGGCGAAAAGTGTGGAGAGATACCAGGTAAAGCATGTCATCAGCCAGTGGGAAAAGCTGTTTGAAGAGCTCGTTCCCGGTTTCCAGAGCAGTGGCTTCCAGGACAGTGATTTCCAGGACAACGATTTCCAGAAGGCAGAATCACCATGAGACTAGCCCTTTTTATCCCAAGTCTCGAAGTGGGTGGAGCTGAGCGTCAGATGGTTTTATTGGCGAAGTCCCTGATGGAAAATGGACATTCTGTTTCCTTGTGGTGTTTGCGTGAGACCGGTGCCTTTGTTTCTGAAACTCAACAATACGGAATTCCCGTTCGTAACGTAAATAAAGGCGGGCGATATGATTTATTTGGCGCCGCTATGCGACTGGGAAGGATCTGCAAACAGGAAGCTCCAGAGGTGATTATTTCCTGTTTGCCTTCGGCAAACCTTTATGCGCTATTTGCCAGGGCGATAGGGCCCAGGGTCGCCGGAAGAAAACCTCGATTGATCTGGGGGTTGGCCTCCGCCAAATTGCCGGTTGGGGAGTATGGCTGGTGGGCGAAAATCAGCTATTGGGTGCAATCGAAAAGTACTCGGTGGGTGGGTAAAGTGGTGGTGAATTCAGTGGCGGGTTGTGTCTCTGCGGAACAGGAAGGCTATCCAGTTAATAAACTGAAGGTCATCCACAACGGGGTTGACATGCAACGATTTGTTTTCGATGGGAGGGAAGGGAAAAAATGGCGGGCCAGTATGAAGATCCCACCGGGTGCCAGGCTAATAGGAATGGCCGGCCGTCTTGATCCGGCGAAAAACTATGAAGTGTTTCTAATGGCCTGTGAAATAGTGGCGAGTCAGGATGATAGTGTCTATTTCGCCATTGTGGGCGGTGGTGATAACGACTATGCAATGGCGCTAAAGGAGAAAATTGTCCATCATCCTTTATTTGAACATCGCCTGTTTTACAAGCCCAATGAGACCAGGATGACGGCCATGTACAGCGCACTCGATGTGATGACTTTGACGTCGAAATCTGAAGGGCTACCCAATACGGTGGTTGAAGCCATGGCTTGCGGAAAACGCTGTGTCGTAACGGATGTGGGTGATTGTCGGCTGGCAGTGGATCGCTTTGGAGTGGTTTGCGAGGTCGGTGATGTTAAAGGTATCGCAAACGGGTGGTTAACCATTGGGCTAGCCGAGGGAAAAGAGGAAGGCGTCAGTAAGAATACAGCTGAATTAAGAGCCTATATGGAGCAGACATTCAGTTTGGAAAAAATGACCAGGCAGTTTGAGTCTGTCTGTGCTGATATATTAGAAGACGGGCGCCCGGGTGGATAACGTTTTTGGTTGGCTGTTTTGTCTGATGAGCTTTGTTGTCTTTTGGGCTCTGTTGCCTAAACCAGGTCGGACCGCCGCAGTACTCTTTGCGGGGTTTTTGGTTCTCCTTGTCCACCATGTTCTTTCCTTTGTAAATATTATCTATGGCCCTTTGATTTTCGCCAAATACGACGCCTGGGGGTTCCACTCTTTCGCTGCCAGATTAGCCGGAGATACCGAACAACTGGAATGGGCCATTGGTACACCGATGTACAAATCGTTGTTGATGGTTATCTACGACTGGTTCGGTGCGTCCCTGTGGCTTGGGCAGAGTCTCTCGATTCTGTGTTTCAGTATTTCAGCGGGTGTTCTGATCCGTTTAATGCGTCTACTGGAAGTTAACAATATGGTAATCCTGGGGGGAGCTCTATTGCTGTATGGTCTGACCCCCAGTGGGCTGTTCTATGGTTCGATTACGTTAAGAGAACCATGGATGACAATGTTTTTCGTTCTGGGGAGTTTTTGGGCTGTTCGAGGAGTGCAAAAACAGGCAGGCATGGATGTGGCGTTCGCTTGCGGTTGTTGGTTACTTATGGGGTTGTTTCATCAGGTAATGATGATCTACGGTTTTATTATCGCCTTTGGATTGGTATCGGTACACTGTTTTCATTGGTGGAGACAACAACCTGGTTCTGATTCGGGCAATGCAGTGAGATATCCAGTGTATCTCGCTATTTTTTTGCAGGTGATTCTTTTGCTTGCAGCGGGGCTGGCGTTGTTCTTCTTATTGCCTTCTAGTGGAGGAGACAACTATTTTGCCATGATTTTCGATTCTATCCCTGAATCAGTTGCGCTGTATCGAGGTGCCGGAGAGTCAAGCAATCCCACTACTGGTTACGCAACCACTTTTTCTTTTGTGGATTGGCCAAATATGATTTTATCTGTTCTACGTTCCTATTTTTACTATATGGGGTGGCCGGTAACGGGCGATTATCGACTCTTGAGTACTCCGGTCCTTATGGTGGGAGGCTTGTTACGTTTGGTGGGTATATTTTCTTTGGTGCTATTCTGGCGTAAGAAAGTATGGAAAGGCAACAGTGATTTTATAGGCTGGTTTGTCATCCTGGGGTTATATGTCAGCATGACATTTCTGTGGAATATTGGAACCACCAATCACGGTCAGGCTCTGCGGCATCACATGATGACTGACTGGATACTCATCGCGGTGATCGCCGTATTCGCGCAGTTAATATGGTGCCAAAGAAAAACACAATTTACCAACCAGGGTGTCCACAGTAAGGAGGGACGTGGATTCCCGGGTAAAGAAAAATGACAAACAAAGTTGTCATGCATGTCATCACCGGATTGAATGTGGGAGGGGCTGAAAAAATGTTGGTGAGGTTGTTGCAGAATACAGCCCACCAATCCGTGGTTGTTTCTCTTCGTGACAAAGGAGTATTAGGGGAGGAGATTGCCGCCAGCGGTATACCAGTTCACTGTTTGTACCTTTCCCGCAGCGCATCGGTTTTGTGGGGAGGGGTGAAACTAAAAGTGCTAATCGAACGTTATCGACCAGCCGTGGTTCAAAGCTGGCTTTATGCTGCTGATTTTCTCGGCAGTTATGTGGCGGTGAGGCAAAATATTCCTTCCATCTGGAATGTACGTCAAAGTGAAACCGCCTGGATTTCGGGCCAAAAACACATCGGTTTAAATCAACGCATTAATGCCAGAATGTCCGGTAAGTGGCCATCTTCCATTGTGTATTGTGGGCATGAAGCCAGGAGACGGCACGAGCAAATCGGTTACCGGTGTGAATCCAGTCACGTTATTCCTAATGGGATTGATATTCAGCGATTTTCTCCCAATGCCAATGAGCGAAATCGGCTGCGACAGGAATGGTTCAGGGAGTGGCAATTGGACGATCAAACAATGCTGATCGGCATCGTTGGGCGATATGATCCATTGAAGAATCATCATCGATTTCTTAGGACGATTGCTGCCTTAAAAACCCGGACAGGAAAGCCTTTTAGGGGGGTGATGGTGGGGCGTGGTATGGACGGTGGGAATCACGAATTACGCGCAATGATTGATGGGTTAGGGTTGTCTGGACACTGTCATCTACTGGGTGAGAGAGGGGACGTGGAGAGCGTGATGAATGCACTGGATCGGGTACTTTTGACCTCGGACAGCGAAGGCTGGCCAAACGTGCTTGGTGAGGCCATGGCCTGTGGGAAAATCTGCCTATCAACCCGGGTTGGTGATGTTGATGACGTGCTAGGGGACGCTGGCTTTACGGTAGATGTCAACGATGAAAAGGGTTTGGTCGATGCCTGCGAACAGGCGATGAACCTACCATTGGATGTCGGGAACGAGCTTGAAATACAGGCCAGAAAGCGGATAGTGGATCGCTTTTCTTTAAGTGCGACGGTTGGACTCTATGATCAGCTTTATTCGTCTTATATAACGTCCCAGGTGGCTTGAATGTGTGGAATTACCGGCGTAATTGACTCAGGTGACCACTCGGGTGCTTTCGAATTGGAAGCCGATATTAAACGGATGAACAACGCATTGTTGAGGAGGGGGCCGGACGACGAAGGTTCCTGGGTTTGTTCCGATCAGGGGCTGGCGCTGGGGCAGCGGCGACTCGCGATTTTGGAGCTGTCAGAGTTGGGCCACCAGCCCATCTTATCGTCTTCGGGACGTTATGTGATGACCTTCAATGGAGAGATCTACAACTTTGTTGAGCTTGCCGATGAACTAAAAAAATATCGACATGATTTCGCACCGAGTAGTGATACCCAGGTCTTAATGGCAGCGTTTGAGCAATGGGGTTTTCGAGCCACCCTGGATCGATTGGATGGAATGTTTGCTATTCTCTGTTTTGATCAACAGAAAAAAGTGTTGCATCTCGCTCGGGATCGACTGGGCGAAAAACCACTTTTTTTTGGTTGTCATGAAAATAAGTTATTGTTTGCTTCCGAGTTAAAGGCAATGCAGGCAATATTTGTTAAGAAACCGGACCCCAGTCCCCAATCGATAACGTTGTTTCTTCGCCACGGTTATGTGCCTGGCCCCCAAAGTATTTACCAGAATATCTTCAAGTTGCCGCCAGGTAATACGCTGGATATTGATGTGTCCAATATTCAACGTTATCTAAAAGACCCGTCTTCTCTTTTGCGTGCAATGAACGCTTATTGGACGCTACCTATGAAAAAGAGCGGCGATCTGGGTGCGCAGGTCTGCCCGAAAGATTTCGAAACCCAATTGCAGGGTGTGGTCGAAAGACAAATGCGATCAGATGTTGACTTGGGAGCCTTCCTGTCTGGCGGTGTGGATTCTTCTACCATTGTTGCGTTGATGCAACGATCGAGCGGTGAACGAGTGCGCACCTTTAGTATTGGGTTTGAAGATGAGGACTATAACGAGGCGCCCTATGCAAAAGCCGTTGCGCAACATCTTGGCACGGAACACCAGGAACAGGTAGTAAGCGCCAAAGAGATCATGGATATCATTCCAGATCTGGCGCAGATTTATGATGAACCTTTTGGCGACTCTTCCCAACTCCCAACGATACTGGTTAGCCGCATGGCCCGAGAGCATGTGACCGTGTGTTTGTCGGGAGACGGAGGAGATGAGCTGTTCGGGGGATACGAACGCTATTATTGGGCGCAGGAAGTATGGGGGTTGTGCGGTGCCCTACCTCGTGCTTCGAGGGCCTTTCTGGCTGTTCTTCTCAAAGGAGTCGCTGCCGTAGATAACTCAATGCTACCGAGTGATCTTCGTCAACATCTTGGGAAGATCCACCGGTTGGCTTTGTTGTTGCCCCAGCAAGATCGTCAGCAATTCTATCGTGCGCTGATTTCGTCCCAGTGTCATCCAGAGAAATTTGTGCTGGATGGAGGTGAGCCTGAATATGGATTAAGTCGACCTGCTCTGCTGGAAGAGCCCTATCTTCACCAGATGATGTATCTTGATATGCATAATTATTTGCCGGACGACATTCTTACCAAAGTGGATCGCGCTGGTATGTATTCGTCTTTGGAGTTGCGTGCGCCCTTACTGGACCACTATATCGTGGAAAGTGCCTGGAGACTTCGACCAGAGACCGGGGACTATCATACGAACAGCAAAGCAATATTGAGGGCAATACTGTATCAGCACGTGCCCCGGGAGTTAATAGAACGTCCTAAAAAGGGATTTGCCATCCCGCTTAAAAGTTGGCTTAGAGGACCTCTTCGACAATGGGCGGAAAGTCACCTGAACATCAGGCGAATGGAAACAGAAGGCCTTCTCCATAGCGGTGCAGTCATGTGGGTGTGGAATGATTTTCAAAGTGGAAAACCGGGTGCGGAACATTTTCTGTGGAATGTTCTGATGTTTCAGTTGTGGCATGAAAACTGGAAATCCTGATGTTGGTTTTCCCATTGGAAAAATTTTTTACTGGTTTTTCCGTCACCCGTGGTTTGATAGCCCAGAGTAATCGGCAGGCATGACGGGAATGGGTAGGAAAAAAGCCGGGCAGGAACGACTTCCCATCGCAGCGCAGACCATTGTGGTTTGCCACAATACATCACGCTATTTATGGTTACATTATGAGCAGGTGTTACGTGACCTCGCGAAGCACTATGAACGGGTGATTTGCGTCGCCCCTCGTGACGGTGACGAACATGCTTTTGAGGTCGCAGGCTTGACCTACCAGCCGATTGCCATCCAGCAACATGGTATGAATCCGCTTCAGGAGATAAAGTTTATCTGGGATCTTTACTGGATATACAAAAAATACGATCCACATGTGGTGCTAAATTTCAGCATCAAACCCTGTTTATACGGTAGCCTTGCCGCCCGGCTTTCCGGGGTCAAGCTAATTGGGAATATGGTGACCGGGCTGGGATATGTCTTTTTGACTCAAACACCGCTGGCAAAATTGGTTCGGCTGATGGTAAAGATCTGCTATCGATTGGTATTGCGCAAACAGGATCTGTTTTTTTTCCAGAATCCAGATGACGCCTCTCTTTTTAAACAAAGTGGCATTTCCCGATCATGCCGTGAGGTGGTTCTGCCGGGAACAGGCATTGATACGGACTATTTCTACGGAGAACCAGGTGTTCCGCAAAAAGGGGAGGCCCGATTTCTATATATCGGTAGGATGCTAAAAGACAAAGGTTTGATGGAATATTATCTTGCTGCTTCGTCTTTAAAAAAGCGCTACCCCAATATAAAAGTGAGTCTGCTTGGGCCGCTGGACGAAAACCCTAGCGCCATTAGTCAGGATAAGATAAATCAATGGCATGATGAAGGGGTGATTGAATACCTCGGAGAAACCCGGGATGTTAGGCCCTATATTCTGCAGTCTCATGTATTTGTGTTACCCTCATATCGGGAGGGGTTGCCGCGATCTGGTTTGGAAGCAATGTCCATGAGTCGACCGGTGGTAACTACCGATGCACCGGGTTGTCGGGAACTGGTTGAGGAGGGAGAAAATGGGTATCTGGTTGATGTACGCGATGATGAACAATTGGCGGTGGCTATGGAAGCCTTCATCACCCAACCAGAGCGTTGTAACACCATGGGTGCAGCTTCCAGAAAACGGTGCTGCGCGTTTTTTGATGTTGCGTTTGTGTCTGATCGGATACTTGAGCAACTAACAGGGCAAGATCAGAAAAAGTCAGATTCATGAGCAATTCCAGCGTCCGGTTATTCTGGATAACCGTGTTAACTCTTACTGATGCCTTGTTACTGTTCGCCTCGTTTTATCTGAACAGTTACTGGGTTTATGGAGATTACAAAACGGGTAGCGCTTTTGGTCTCGGGGTCATTATTCTGGTGTCCCTATTGTCAGTTTATCTTTTCAGTGGATATGTTGTTCGCCGGCAGCTTTCATTTATCCACATTCCGGGAAACATGAGCATGGCCATACTTTTTTCGGGAGTGATCATCACGGCGATTGGATATGTCACTCAATTGATTCAAACTGATATCTATTTCTGGCGAACCCAATTCATTGTTTCCATGTTGGCTTTCGGTGGCTGGCTGGTGATTTCCAGAGTACTGTTGAGAATATTGATTCAGAAAATCACGACTGAGCCCATCTGGGGTGTCATCGGTAATAAGGAAAACAGTGAGCTGATTGCCCATGATTTCAGGGTCATTTATGGGGAAGGGCAGTTCAGGTATTTCGATGAAATCAGGGATGCCAGTAGCCAGTCTTTAAGAGGCGTCATTGTTTTGCCGGGAATGATTGATGACAACACTGCCCATGAACTGATCGCTATCAGGCTCAGCGGTATTCGGGTATTCAATGTTGCGGAATTTTATGAGCGATTTCTGTATAAAGTACCACTACAGTTTTTGCGCAAAGTATGGTTTGCAACCAGTGCGGAACTTGGTTTGATCCATCATGACATCGTGCTTCGATCAAAACGCATTATTGATCTCATGCTCGCTGCCTCGTTATTGAGTATTGTTTTCCCCATTATGATTCTGGTGGGTCTAATGGTCTTTTTCTACGATCGTGGTTCGGTGTTTTACAGCCAGATTCGAGTAGGGATGAATGGCGAGCTGTTTCGGGTTTACAAGTTTCGAACGATGATCACCGATGCTGAAAAGGAAGGTGGTCATCAGTGGTCGACGAAGAAGGATAGTCGAATTACGGGTATTGGTCGTGTGCTCAGATCTACCCGTCTGGATGAATTGCCCCAATTGTGGAACGTGTTGCGCGGGGACATGAGTTTCATTGGACCAAGACCAGAGCGCCCTGAATTTGTGACTGAGCTGGAAGAATCTATTCCGTTTTACCAATATCGTCATGTGGTAAAACCCGGTCTAACCGGATGGGCTCAGGTAATGTATCCCTATGGAGCTAGTCAGGAAGACGCAGAAAGGAAACTAGAGTATGACCTTTATTATATTCGCCACTTTTCTCTTATCCTTGACGTTTTTATCGTCCTTAAGACGGTAAGAGTTGTGCTTTTCGGTCGGGGCCGATAGATGCTGTTTATTCTGCTTTACAGTATTTGCCTGGTTGTACCCGGTTGGGCTTTGTTGTCTTCGCTTCGAATCACAGGCTTTACTAACTGGTATCTCTATCCCATCAGTTCGTTGGGCGTTTTTGTTGTTATGAGCGTGGTTTTTTCCTTGTTCAATTTCCCCGTTTCCTGGTTTGCTGTGAGCTATTTTCTGGTCGTTTTAGGTTTAATAGCAATGGCTGTTAAAACCCGATATCCGTCTTTGCCTAAATTTTCTGACTGGGAAACGGTTTCAATCAGTGGAAATTGGCCAATTATTCTCCCAGCAGGACTATTCTCCGTGCTCCTGTTCTATGGGATCAGTGTCGGTCCCTATATGGAAATTCCCGGAGATCCGCTATGGCACATTCTGAAAATCGGTGAGGCGATTGAGCATTGGGTGGCGGGTGAGGTATGGGAGTTCAAAGCAAAAAAAGACGTACTATTAGCCCCAAACTATCACTGGTACCACTTTTGTGGTTGGCTGATTGAATTAACCGGAGCCAATTTGCAACGGGCCATGGCCAGTATCTGGATTGTCAATTTCATACTTTTTACCTCGGCCTTCTACGCTTTTGCCATTCGTGTGTTTAAAGATACGGAGCTCAGTGATTTGCAACAAAAATGCGCATCAGCATTGGCGGTGGTGTTTTTACTTTTGCATTTTGGTATCGGGTCTTTTAGCTATCTTCGTTATTATGCTTTTGCTCCATCGTTTATTGCTCTGATAGGGTATTGGTCGATGGTCATCGTTATTTGGGATTTTCTCTCTGGACGTTCGGGATTAGTAAAAGCCGTTTTGTTGGGTGGCTTCCTAGCCTTCACCACAATGCTTTTACACCATCAGGAAGTGTTGTTCATGGCTGTAATGGCGGTGCTAATAACCGGAGCAATGTTTTGGCGCTGGCTGTGCGCTGGGGGCAGTTTTCCATGGAAAAGCCGTTGGAAAGACCCTGGATTACGATTAAAGAAAAACAGATCGGCGCAAATAGTCTGTCTCTGTTTTTTGCTCGTGATAATCGGATATCTTGTGATTCACGGTTATCTGTATTTTTCCCGGGTCAGAAATCACGCACTGGAAGGTGGTTGGCTAATGCCGGTCAGCCACACAATTCCCCTGCTTAAACATCTATTTATACTAAAACCGAACTGGCAGTTTTATCAGGTACTGACGGTTTGGGGGATATGGGGATACGCTGTTTATTTTTTCCACATGAGAAAAGTGAAATTTCCGGTGGTGGTTGTCGCTGGAATATGGGCACCACTGTGGACCGTTTTCAATCCCGTGTTCATTGATTTCTTTTTGAGATTGAGTTTTCCGGAAGTGGTTTGGCGGTTGGTTTACATCGTTCCTATGGAATTGGCACTATCGTTACTCGTCGTGCTCTGGTTTCAGGACTTTTCATGGAAAACAGGTAGGGCGTTTTCGTATCGAACTGTGGGGTCTTTAACGTTGATACTGATTACCATTTTATTGTTATGGCCATTTACAACCAGCATTTTAAGTAACCAGTATGCCAAGTTTGGTATGTTGAGTTCAGTGAATAAAGAGGCAGACCATCGCCATCTAAATGATCTGGTTACGTATCTTGAGCAGATTTCCGAAACCCAGCTATTGACGGATCAAATAACGGGCTATGTGATTAATGCGTTTACCCAACATCGCTATAATGGCCACAAGTTCTATGGACATGGTGCGCTAAATACTCGCGACGCTGAGTACAAAATTGAAGATTTTAATTCGTACCAACAAGGGATACTGGTGATCAACCAGCGACAGGGTTCCATGAGTGACACGGGTCGTGTATCGGGTCATTGGCCGGTAAATATCCGGTTGTATTCGAAGTGGTATAGCCAGGAATTCTTGCAATTTATATCCGATAATCCGAATCACTTTAAGCTGCTTGAAACTTTACCGGAAATTTCAATTTACCGCATCAGCCCTTGATACTGCATCATCGACTCATACATTCGCCTTCATATTTAGCTTCATCACAAGATCATGTCAAAAATTGTTCTACACATTGGATTTCCAAGAACCGCAACCACCTGGCTTCAATCGAACTTTCATTCAAGCGAAGAAGTCATTTATTTGGGAATATTTAATCCCCGCTCCATGTATAAGTTGCGCTGGCAGTTTGAATCTCTGGATACCGTCATTAGAGCGATAAAAGGTAAAATTGAGCATTGCGATATCGACCCCGTTGAGCTCGAAAAAGATTTTGAGAACTTTGTAAAAACTCTTCCGGAATATCGTCAGGAACAAACCATTGTTATGTCTAATGAGACGATTAGTCGCCCCTGGAGTCAGAATCCCAATTGGCGCAGTGATTTTGTTGCTACGGTAAGTCGATATTTTCCCACTGCAGAGATCCTGATTACGACTCGAACCCAGGCGGGAATTGCCAGTTCGCTCTATCGAGGTTATTGGTATGGAGGAGGACGTCAAACAATGCGAGAATGGCTTGAGTCAGGGGGAGGGAGTTATGACGTATCCTTTTGGAGTCGGTGGGACATTTCATCTCTTTACGAAGCCCTTGCAGAGTTTTATGAAAATCGCATGGTCGTGATTCCTTTTGAATATCTGAAAACGAATCCAGGCGCCTACTATTCCGAAATCGCCAACCTCACCGGGATGGGCCAATACGTTAACGATCACAGCAAAGTAATGAATCAATCTGTAAAGAAGAATCCGGACGGGCTATTAGTTAATTTGATCAAAAAGCTATCCAGGAAAGTAGACGATGAGATGGGGGAGCCGCGATCTCGATCCCGAGACCATGGAGTTTATCAAAAGCCGTTTCGCTCAGGGTAACGCTAAACTAGCGGCGGCTACGGGCATCGATTTGAAGTCCCTTGGCTACTACTAGGGGTCAGTTCAAATGAGTGGGAGATATTTTAGTTAGAATAGCCTCTCATTGGGTCAGTTAAATGTTTTTTGGATTCACAACCTGTCTCTGCGAAAGATTTTCGCCAAAATAAAGAGTTATGCTGCGACTGATGGTGCATTATGAATAGAAATCGCCCTATCCGGATACTAGTCATGGGAAACGACTGGGGCCGTATTCAGGATTCCATTTTGTTTGCAGATAAGCTGTGCGCTCTGAATGATCGCTATGAGATTACCTTTCTGCTTAAGAACGCTACTTTTCTGGACCGATTTCCCGAATTACGCCGCTTCAACCATGTCTTCTCCGTAGGCAAGTACTTTTCCAGTATCCAACTCATTGGCCAACCTCGATCAGGATTGTTCCGAAGGCTGTTTAAGAGGGTGGCAGCTTCCAGCTCTCAATGGATAATGGAAAATTGTCCATTGTCCAGTATCACAGAGTTTTGTATTTACTTTAATAAGAAGAATATATATCTCAATGAGTATCGCCACTCGGTACTCATGTCAGAATCAAGTGATCGTTTTGACGTTGTCTTGTCCCATTCTGATACTCACGAAACTGGCCTCGGCTATATGAAAGGGTTTCGTGATCTGAACATTCCTGTCATTGCGATTGTTTGAGTGAGAATTAGTACGTCGTCAATGGTCATGGGTCGGAAAAAATCGCCGATATATCAGTCCCTTGGTTCAAGTTCATTGTTAGTGCACTATATAATGAAGAGATTTCCCCAGCAGGTTCTGGAATACGAGGGGGAAAGATACCTTATTTATCGAGCAGGAGGGATATTGGCTTTGCATCGACTTGGCATGTTACTCGACCGGCCTTATCTGACCGGTGCAGGTTTTAGCGATTATGTCTGCGCAGATAGCAAGTACGACATGGAAGAGCGAATTAAAGCGGGTGTGTCTTCTCAGCGGATGGTTCTGGTTGGAGATTATTCGTTGGATGCTCTGTGGGCAGCTTATAACAACAGGCAAGTGGTTAAACAGGGGTTGTTGGCTCGATATGAAATGGACCCGGCAAAAAAAATAGTTCTGGTGGCAATGCCGCAGATGGCAGAACATGGATACCTTCCCTGGGAAGAACACATTGAGTACATTGAAAAAATACTAAAAGAAATTCCAGGCTTTGATGTCAATGTGCTTGTCTCACTGCATCCAAAGATGAAGCTCAGCGAATATCAGTATCTTGAAGAGAAATTTCCTTGCAAAATTCTGAGTGAAAGGCTGTTTGATGTATTGCCAGCTGCCGACATCTTTCTTTCCAAGGCTTCTTCGACAATTCGCTGGGGCGTAGTATGCGATATCGACGTGATTCTTTTTGACTTCTGGGGATTTGATTTATTGAGTTATGAGTATCTGGATTGCATTGATGTCGTAAGACCATAGAGGAAATGAGAGACGCAATAGAACTTAGAACCAGAACACCCCAGGATCGTGTTTCGACGTTTGAAAACTTGTCCAGAGAGCAGGTGTTCGATGGTAGAGTGATGCAGAGATACGCTTCTCTGATTGACGAGGTTGTTGGAAGGGATGAACAGGTTTCTGATTTGGGTTGTTCGGAAACGAACCCTGAAGATAAACAATCATTCCACTAAAGAGACTGAAACGAACGTTAAGTGTCTCAATTCCAATTTTACCTTCTGGTTCCGCGTTCCTTTTCGTGTGGCTGTCATGGCTTGTGTTTAGGCGTAGTGGGTTAGACGATTCCCGGACTCAATCAGCTCCCTATCAAACCGCATGAGTCAAGACTAACGACATATTTACTGTTGGACCCTTGCCAATAAAATTGATCCGGGTGGGAGGTAGCATCGATCAGCCTGGGCTGGACAGTATTCCCGGGTCAGATTACAATCCGTGCACTTTTCTCCTTCAGGTGTTGTTGCGTCCGTAGAACCATATTAACAGGCTGGGAAGGCACAGATCGTAAGTATTCACAAATATTATCGGAAGACCCAATAGTTCCTGCGGCGAGTCATTTATGAGTATCAAAATTGGAATAATTGGGCTGGGCTATGTAGGGCTACAGTTAGCGGTGGCCCTTGGTCGTCGATATCACACTATTGGCTACGATCTGAGTCAGGCGAAGATCAGTGATTACCGACAAGGTATCGATATTACCGGAGAAGTCTCCCGGGAGCAGTTTATCCAGGCCTCCCAACTCAGTTTTGCCGGTAGCCCTCAGGAACTGGCGCAATTGGACGTCTATATCATCGCTGTCCCAACGCCGGTTGATGCGTCCAATCGACCTGATCTCTCCCCTTTAGTGTCCGCGAGTAAAATGGTTGGTGCACAGATTGCGAAAGGCGCGATTGTTGTTTACGAATCCACCGTTTTCCCTGGCGCCACTGAAGATATCTGCGTTCCAGAGCTCGAAAAAGCCTCCGGTTTGAAATGGCTAGAAGATTTTAATGTGGGTTATTCGCCGGAAAGAATCAATCCCGGTGATAAGGAGCATACCCTGGAAAAAATAGTGAAGGTCGTGGCAGGAGATACTGAATCTGTGTTGGATCAGCTGGCTGAAATCTATGGTTCTGTGGTGGAAGCCGGGGTTCACCGCGCATCCAGTATCCGAGTGGCAGAAGCGGCTAAGGTAATTGAAAACACTCAAAGGGATCTGAATATTGCTTTCGTCAATGAGCTTGCTGTTTTATTTGATCGGTTGGACATTGATACCAATGAGGTGCTGGATGCTGCGGAAACAAAATGGAATTTTCTAAAGTTTAGACCTGGACTTGTGGGTGGACACTGCATCGGTGTGGATCCCTATTATCTGACGGATAAAGCGCAGTCCGTTGGTTATCTCCCCGAAGTCATCCTTGCTGGACGAAGAATTAATGGTTCCATGGGTAAGTTTATTGCTGAAAAGACCATAAAAGGCATTTTGTCCTCTGCGGAAACTGTTTCCCGTGAGGTCATTATTTGTGGTTTAACCTTTAAGGAGAACTGCCCGGACCTTCGAAATAGTCAGGTAATGACTATCATCACCGAATTGCAGGACTTCGGTTTTGACGTTTCTGTGCATGATCCAGTGGCGAGCAGGGAGGAAGCACTTAATGAATATCAGATTAAACTTAAATCCTGGGATGAATTACCCAGAGCCGCTGCGTTAATCCTGGCAGTTCCCCACGAGGAACTTGAGAAACGTCCCATTGAAGCCTATGCAAAAAAAATAATACCACAAGGGCTTTTCGTGGATGTTAAAGGTATCAGGAATAAAGACGAAATTAACCAGGCTGAATTGCAATACTGGTCACTATAGATTCGGAGTAAAAAGAAAACATGCGAGTACTGATCACTGGAGCGGCGGGGTTTATTGGTTCTACCCTGGGGCATCGATTACTGGATCGCGGAGACAGTGTTATCGGTATCGATGATCTTAATGATTACTATGACGTCAATTTAAAAAAGGCGCGCCTTGCCCGCTTACAGGACCGGGATGATTTTTCCTGTTCACATTTCGACATTGCAGATCGCGATAAGGTAGCGGAGCTATTTGCAAATAATGAAATCGATACTGTTGTTAATCTGGCGGCCCAAGCCGGGGTTCGTTATTCCATTGAAAACCCCCATGCCTATGTGGATTCGAACATCGTGGGATTTTGCAACATTCTCGAAGGCTGTCGCCACAATGGAATCAAACACCTTGTTTATGCTTCTTCCAGTTCGGTTTATGGTGCTAATACCAAGCTGCCATTTGCAGAAACAGACAATGTTGATCACCCTATTTCGCTTTACGCTGCAAGCAAGAAAGCCAATGAACTAATGGCTCACTGCTATTCCAATTTATATAACCTGCCCACCACGGGGTTGAGGTTTTTTACTGTTTATGGCCCTTGGGGAAGACCGGACATGGCGCTTTTTCTTTTCACCAAAGGAATCCTTGCGGGGGAGCCCATACCGGTTTTTAATAACGGAAATATGATTCGGGATTTCACTTTTGTTGAAGATATCGTGGAAGGGGTAATGCGGGTGATTGATCGGGTGCCCCAAAGCGACAGTGAGTGGACCGGGAATGCTCCGAATCCAGCCACCAGTAAATCTCCCTATCGAATCTACAACATAGGAAACAGTGCCCCCCAAAATCTGATGCGATACATCGAAGTGTTGGAAGAAAACCTTGGCCAGAAAGCGAATTACAACTTTATGCCCATGCAACCTGGAGACGTACCGGCGACTCAGGCAGATACAAATCGTTTGCAAAATGATACGGGCTATAAACCAGATACCACCATTGAAACTGGGGTGGCTAAATTTGTAGAGTGGTATAAAGCGTACTATCAGATTTGAGTATCATAAAACCTGATCGGGTATCGTTATGCGATTGATGCTGCTTTTCTCCTTTGGAACGACCCTTGATGTTTGGGTTAGGCAGGGGCTTGCTGCGCGGGAGAACCGCTACTATTCGCTTTTTGATGAGCATGGTGTTGATGTTGAATTTCTTACCTATGGTGAAAATGATCAGCGACACGAACCGCTTCTGGGAAAAGTTAGGGTACTACCTAAAAAAAAGATTAATCATCTTTTGATCTATGCGGTGCTAGCGCCATTTTTGCATTGGCAATCTTTTAGGCGAACGACCATCTTTAAATCCAATCAATCCCAAGGAGCATTGGTGGGACTGATTGGCAGAATACTGGTTAGGAAATCGAGGTTCGTGGTGCGTTGCGGTTGGGTAAGAACCAAAGAGATGATGGTTAAGGAGCAGGGGCTTCATGGCTGGTCCATGAAAAAAGCAATTTTCATGGAGTGGTTAGGCTTTCGTTTTTCCGATGGGGTTATTGTTGTGACATCTTCTGACGCTCAATATGTTTCAGATAACTATGGGATCAATCTGGATAAGATTACGGTGATTCCCAATGCGGTGGATGAGAAACTTTATGCTTTTAGAGACCATCCTGTGTCCATTAAAGAAAAACTGAAAATTGTGTTAATTGGCCGACTGGTGGAAATGAAGAACTTTCAGGGGGTTTTGCATGGTGTTGCGAGGCTCAATCGGCCCTGTGAAGTTACTATCATCGGAGATGGCCCCTATAAGCCCGAATTAGAAGAAATCGTAAAGCAACATGGGTTAGATGTAAATTTTCTTGCCAACATTGATAATGATCAGATTCCAGAGGTGTTAGCAAGACATAACCTGTTTATGATCATTCAAACCCATGCATCAGGAATGCCCAAGGTTACTTTGGAAGCGATGTCTGCGGGTTTGTTGACCATATCTTCTGATATCCGGACACATCGAGAGTTAATTAAAGACGGTGAAAACGGGTTTCTTTGTGAGCAAGGTGCTGATGATATTGCAGGTTGTTTGGAGGAAGTTCTTGATTTGCCTGACAACCAACTTATTGCAATTAGGGAAAAAGCCAGAGAGGATGTTGAGAAGCGATATAGCATGGCTCAGTGTGTAAATAAGGAAATGGCGTTGTATAAGAGTCTGGTCGAAAAGACCCATCGAAATACAAATCAGTGAATGTTTAAAAGTCTCGTAAATCAAATTCTCCGGCTATTGGCTAAACGCATGTCCATGTCCATGGAGAGGGTATTCTGGTTCGTTCTTGAGCCCATTAGCCAATTCAAGTTCGTCGTTTTTTGTGTTTTTGCGTTAGGTGCACTAACCGGCTTTGTTGAAGGTATTTCGGTGGGATTGATCGCATTGAGTGTGGTTGTTATCACTGGAGAAGGAAATCAGTGTTCAGCACAGATCTCTGAAGTAGTGGACTTTTTTGGACTAGGGTTATGTGTCAATTTTAATAAGGAGAGTATGTTCATTTTATTATTGATGACAGGAGCAGGGACCCAGATCGCCAAAGCATGTTTGCAATATCTGGCTCATGTTGTTAATGCTTATTTGCAAAGCAAGGTGGTCTATTATCTTCAGGCCCGGGTTATGGACCATATCATGAGTTTGCATTACCAAACCTTGAGTCAGTATTCAGCCGGAGACAAGCAGTCTTTGATTGGTTATTCCTCTGGTGCGGCAGTCGTGCTAACCGCGTTAAATTCCACCATCATCACAGGTTGTATGTTTCTGGCGTATTTTGCCTTGCTGGTAGCGATGAGTTGGCAAATGTCGATATTTTCTTCGATTATTCTGATCGTAATGTCAATTGCTATTTTGCCATTACTCAGACGATTGGGGCGTGTTGGTAAACAGATTACTAATAATGGGATAAAGCTAGCGAAAACCTCCATTGATTACTTGCTGGCAGTAAAACTAATCAAACTCTATGGAAACGATGGGGTTGTGTTGTCCAATATTAAGGAAACTCTCTGGAGGGGAAGTAAGCTTGCTCGTGATGGCGCTATTATTGCGTCGTTGTTGGGTCCATTACAGGAGACTGTAATTCTGTTTATTGGTATTGGTGTGCTGTTAGTTGGTCACTATCAGATGTTCGAATCGATCTCGCAGCCTTTACCCACGTTGCTGGGGTATGTCATGGTCTTGTATCGGTGTGGTGGGCGATTCGCAGAGTTGAATTTGATTCGTGCTCACTTGGCTAAAGCCATACCCAAGCTTGAGTACGTAGCGAATTTTCTACGGACAGACAATAAAATTTTCCAAAGAACAACAGGCGTGGAGGTGAATAGAGACTGGAATCAAATCGCTCTTGATGCAGTCCATTTTCGATATGACGAAAGATCAGAACCGGTGGTTAGTGATATATCGTTGACAATCCCCCGTGGAGAGAGAGTAGCTATTGTGGGTCGGTCAGGTTCAGGAAAGTCCACGCTGGTCGCTCTCATTGCAGGCCCAAGCGATCCTTCCGGGGGGGGGGGGAGGGGGGGGGGGGGGGGGGG
>JAALKB010000238.1 GCA_011088265.1 Gammaproteobacteria bacterium | reverse complement strand
TAAACACCTTCGCACTGTGCTGGAAACTCTACCTAGAAGCAAACTGTTTCAGATGGATATCAAGAGCCTGTACGGGCTATGCATGACATTACTAAACCAGGAAAGAAGAAAAACCCGGGTACATTTGCATCGAAATCTTTGCGGACACTTCTACTCCTGTCTTGTATACATTCCCAAAGACTTGTTCAATAGCGCATTGCGCCAACGTATTCAGGATTATCTTGATAAAAAATTTGGCGCTTACGAAATCTCTTTTGACGTTCACTTTTCAGAGTCAATACTGACTCGTATCCACTATGTCATCCATCGCCTCACGCCGGCCACCGACGCCATTGATCACGGGGTATTGGAAGCAGACATTCAGGAAATGGCCAAGGATTGGAATGAACATTTAAGCGAATCACTGCGAAGCCAGCATGATAACGATCAGGCAGTGGCACTGCTAGAAAGATACAGAAACGGTTTTGGCAGTTCCTATCGTGAAGATTTCACCATTGAAACGGCCATGACTGATCTCGAGATTTTCTCCACCCTTGGAGAAAACAAACTTCACGCCTCCCTTGATCGTTCTGTACACACCGACGACACTGGTTCAGAAGTTTTGCAGGCGAGTTTCAAAATTTATTCTCTCGAATGTTCCATTCCACTTTCCGATGTCTTGCCTGTTCTTGAAAATATGGGAGCAAGGGTACTCGGCGAACGTCCGTATCAGATCAGCACTACAGACGGGGATATTTTCAAAATTCACGATTTCATCATCGTGCGCAGAGATGGTCACAGTTTTAGCTTTGAAAGGGATGCTGGTCATTTTGAAACCACTTTTATCCGTTGCTTAAAGGGTGATATTGAAAATGACGGATACAACCAACTGACTCTCGCTGCCAATCTTGACTGGCGTCAAATTAGCCTGATTCGTGCCTATTACAAGTATCTAAAGCAAATCCGGCTGCGTTACAGTGAAAACTATATTATTGATGCCCTGGTTAGCAACCCTCAACTGGCCATCACCATCAGCGAGCTTTTTGACACCAGATTTAACCCTCGAACTCATTCCAATGACAGAATAAATTCCGTTCTAATGTCGAAAATCAGCGCTCAACTGGAAACTGTCAAAACCATCGACGAAGATCGTATCATTCGCGCCCTAGTCGATGTTCTCGGTGCCACCTTAAGGACCAACTATTTTCAGAGTGATGCCAACAACCAGTTTAAATCCTATATTTCGATAAAACTGGATTCTGGTTCCATTCCCCGTATACCTGAGCCCCATCCAAAATTTGAAATTTTTATCTACTCTCCAAGAGTAGAAGGTGTGCATCTTCGTGGTGGGAAGGTTGCACGGGGCGGGCTACGCTGGTCGGAACGACCCGAAGACTTTCGCACCGAAGTATTGGGACTGGTCAAAGCCCAAAGAGTAAAAAACGCGGTGATTGTACCAGTGGGTTCCAAGGGTGGATTTGTCGCAAAACAATTACCAACCTCAGGAAGAGAAGATATCAATCAGGAGATCATCGAGTGTTATAAGGTTTTCATCAGGGGTCTACTAGACATCACAGACAACCTTTCTGATAACAGGATTATTCCGCCCGTTGACGTTGTTCGCAGAGATGATGACGACCCTTATCTTGTCGTTGCAGCGGATAAAGGTACCGCCACTTTTTCCGATATCGCCAACGGCATCTCCCAGGACTATAACTTCTGGCTAGGGGATGCCTTTGATTCAGGTGGTTCCGTGGGGTATGACCATAAAAAAATGGGAATCACTGCTCGAGGTGCGTGGGAGTCCGTTAAGCGGCACTTCCGCGAGCGAGGTAAGAATATAATGACCACGGACTTCACTGTGGTTGGAATAGGTGACATGGCCGGCGACGTTTTCGGCAATGGGATGTTGTTATCCAGAAACATTCAGCTGGTCGCCGCATTTAATCACATGCACATATTCCTTGACCCCAATCCGGACACTACCTCCAGTTATGTCGAACGAAAACGATTATTTGGTCTCAAGCGGTCTTCATGGACAGACTACGATGAGAAACAGATTTCAAAAGGTGGCGGAATCTACTCTCGAAATTTAAAATCCATCGAGCTCACCTCAGAAGTGAGCAGCACTCTTGGCATTCCCGTTGGTAACTACACTCCCAACGAACTGATTAATCTGATTCTAAAATCACCCGTTGAACTTCTATGGAACGGTGGAATTGGCACTTATGTCAAGTCATCCGCGGAAACCCACGAAGATGCTCAGGATCGGGCGAACGATGGATTACGTGTGGATGCAAACGAACTGGGTTGTAAGGTGGTTGGAGAAGGCGGAAATCTCGGTATGACCCAGCTAGGTCGCGTAGAGTTTAACCAGGTTGGCGGACTGTGCTATACCGATGCCATTGACAACTCCGCGGGAGTGGATACATCAGATCACGAAGTTAACATCAAAATTCTGCTCAATGCCGCTATGGAGGACACTCATTTATCGATGAAGGAACGCAATACTCTTCTCGCTAAAATGGAAAAAGAGATCGCCAAACTGGTCTTGAATAACAACTATATTCAAACTGAGACATTAAGCGTGGAAGCGGCTATTGGGGTTCAGCGCATTTTGCAACACAGTCGAACTATTTCGCTTCTCGAACAAAAAGGACAACTTAATCGAGCACTTGAATATCTACCAGACAATCAGGTGCTGCAAGAAAGAATAGAAGCGGGCAAGCCCCTTACTCGACCTGAACTGGCGGTACTGCTGTCCTATAGCAAAATGGACCTATATCAATCATTACTGAATAGCGATCTGCCATCATCTCGCTATCTGGAACCTGAAATCGTGCAATATTTCCCCACAGTGTTAGGAGAAACATATCCGAAACATATCCAGAACCACCGACTCAAGAAAGAGATCATCTCGACACAAATAGCGAACGCATTAGTCGGGTCCATGGGCCCCTCGTTCCATTTGAAACTAGCTGAACTGACTGGAAGCACCGAGGAAAAAATTGCTCGATCCTATATTGCTGTCCGGGATATTCTCTCTACAGACTCACTTCGACTCTCCATTCAATCCTTGGACAACAAGGTGGATGCCCGCCTACAAGTTGAATGCCTGCATCAAATTGCACTGATGACTGAAGCCTCAATCGTCTGGATAATTAGAAATAATGAAGATCAGTTTGATCTCCAGGAATTGGTGGATCGATTCGTTATGTCTTTTGCTACGTTAAACAAAAATATTGAAAATTCAAAGGTGCCTGTAATTGAGGATAAATATCAAACACTTGCCGCGAACTGGCATCAAAGAGGGCTTCCCAGGTCCATGGCAAAACGATTTGCCACTTTTATGATGCTTGATCGTGGATTTGATATTGCGGATATCTCCATCCGAACCGGCATCCCCATTGTGGATATTCTTGATATCTATTTTCAGCTTTCTGAACTGTTGGAGTTGTTCTGGCTACAAGAGACAATCACTGCACTTCCGGCAAAAAATATCTGGCATGAAAGAGCACAATTCAGTCTGGGAACAGATCTGAGAACAGCTCATACTGACATCGTTATTAACATCCTGACAAAAGAAAAATCATCATCAGATTCGCTCAGCAAATGGCGTATGGATAATCAATCATCCATTGAACATGTTAAAGGCATGGCTGAAAACATGAAGGAAGAGAATCAGCAGGACTTTGCCATGTTATCGGTAGTGGTCAGTGAACTTAATCGGCTTCTCTGATCCTCTCCTTATCGGATCTTCGACTAAACTGACAAAATCGAACATAACATTAACTATATTTTTGTAACATGAACGACAAAAGTTTAAAAATTCAGACACGAGCACTTCACAGTGGACGACGACCTTCAGATCAACGGGGTCTAGTCAATACTCCGGTTTATCGGGGCTCAACTATCGTGTCCGAAACCCTTAAGGAGCTTCGATCAAAAACCATCGCTGACCGGGAAATTGGTGCGATGATTTACGGAAGATTTGGCACCCCAACCACTTTTGCATTAGAAGACGCCATCGCAGATCTTGGAGGTGGACATGGAGGACTTTCGTTACCTTCGGGCCTTGCGGCAGTTACCACTTCGCTACTCGCATTTGCAAAACCTGGCGATCATGTTTTAGTCGCCGACACAGTTTATGGACCAACCCGGGGTTTCTGCAACCGTATGCTTACAAGCCTTCAAATCGAGGTTGAGTTCTACGATCCCATGATCGGTAGCGATATTGACCGCATTTGCAGACCCAATACCCAATGTATTTTCCTTGAAAGCCCTGGATCCCTTACCTTTGAAGTACAGGATGTTCCCGCGATTGTTGCCGTCGCTAAATCAAGGAATATCGTTACCATCATTGATAACACCTGGGCCACCCCGATTTTCTATCGTCCCCTTGAACTTGGAGTCAATGTCTCTGTAATTGCTGCAACTAAATACGTCGTCGGCCATGCCGATGCCATGTTAGGTTTGATTGTTGCGGATGAAGAGCATTACCCCATTGTCAGAAGTTGCAGGGATGTACTAGGCCAGTCCGTGGCTCCCGACGACATCTACCTGGGTTTGAGAGGGTTGCGTACACTAAGCGTCAGAATCAAACAGCATGAACATCAAACCCTTGAAATCGCGAAATGGCTAGAGTCACATGAAGACGTTATCGAAGTCTTCCACCCCGCCCTGACGAACTGTCCGGGACATGAAATCTGGAAGCGGGATTTCGAAGGATCATCAGGGCTTTTCTCCTTTTCATTGAAATCCAAATCCGACGATGCATTAGCCGCCATGCTTGATCCCATGAAACTATTTTCCATGGGATACAGTTGGGGTGGGTTCGAAAGTCTGATCGTTCCGGCCAATCCTCAGGCAACCCGGAGCGCCACAACATGGTCCAAACCCGGGCAACTTATTCGGGTACATATTGGACTTGAAAATGTTGACGATCTAAAGCGGGACCTGGAGCAGGGTATACAACGATACTACGAATACTGATCATTCAGTGATACATTTAGGTCTCCGAATCTTCTGTTGAAACAGTCCGAACCCGATTCGGCATATCATGGTCGTTACTTCACCAGCAACTGAGATTATGGATGACTATTTA
>JAALKB010000016.1 GCA_011088265.1 Gammaproteobacteria bacterium | reverse complement strand
CAACAATTGACGTCATTAAGGCTCATCGGCTGGGTCGCAGCATGATTGGCCACCCCATGCCATTGACCCAGACCACCGAAGTATTGGATGGGATGGTGAATCTGGATTTAGGGAATTGTCGGATTGATATTGGGAAGCTGGCCCATCAGTTTGAGTCAAAAGATAATCAGGATATGGGTACGTTTCTGGTGGAAACGTTAGCTGACGCAGTACGGCATGGAAACGAGAGTATCAAGAAATCCCCAGACGTGGTTCTTTACGGATTTGGCCGAATTGGCAGGATTTTGGCTCGACTGATGATCGAGCGTACAACCTCAAGCAACAAGCTTAATCTTCGTGCGATTGTGGTCCGCGGTGGTCGTGATGGTGATCTTGAAAAAAGAGCGAGTCTGCTGCGTCGGGATTCGGTGCATGGACCATTTAATGGTTCCATTGTCGTTGACCACGACAATAATGCGATTATCGCAAATGGTAACTATATTAAGTTTATCTATGCCAACCAGCCTGAGGATATTGATTACACTGAATATGGGATAAACGATGCACTTATCGTTGATAATACCGGTGTTTTCAAGGACGAAGCAGGTTTATCCCGACATCTGGTGCCAAAAGGGGCCTCAAGAGTATTGTTAACTGCTCCCGCTGGAGGGGCGATAAAGAACATTGTTTTTGGTGTTAATGACCATATGATGGACAAGGATGACACCATTGTCTGCGCGGCCTCGTGTACGACCAATGCGATTACTCCCGTGCTGAAAGTCATTAATGATCTTTACGGTATCGAAAATGGCCACGTTGAGACGGTTCATTCCTATACTAATGATCAAAATCTGATTGATAATTATCACAAAGCGGATCGACGAGGCCGAAGTGCGCCTTTGAATATGGTATTGACTTCTACGGGAGCTGCAAAGGCTGTGTCCAAAGCATTGCCCGAGCTAAAGGGTAAGTTAACAGGAAATGCGATCCGGGTGCCTACACCAAATGTCTCTATGGCTGTCATTAACCTGAACCTGTCCCAGGAAACAACCAGAGACCAATTAAACGATGAAGTTCGAAAAATCTCAATGGATTCCCCATTGAGTGAACAAATTGACTACTCTTCTTCCAAGGAGGTTGTTTCTTCGGATTTTGTGGGAACGCCGGAGCCAGCCATATTCGACTCCGTTGCCACTATTGTTGAAGGTAAAAGCTGTGTACTTTACGTTTGGTATGATAATGAATTTGGTTACTCCATGCAGGTTATGAGAGTAATGCGTCAGATGGTGGGATTGCATATTCCAAGATTTCCGCAGTAATGATTTATGCCCGGATCATGATCGTATTATGAGTTCTGGGCATTATTTCCCCATCTCCCCCCTTGGTTTAGGGGGAGAGTTCGTTACCCTGGTCATCACCTTGGTCATTGCTCTTCATTACCATCGTGGTTTAAAAGCTACGTGTTTGAGCCTGGGATAGTATGCGTAAAGTCCATTGCCGTCGCGGCACTCCATTTTGACTGATCAGTGAAGTGAATTGATTATTGGACGTGGAGTTAGACATGGAGTTGGTCCGATTTAGATGTGGCTGGTTCAGATGTGTCTGGGAACCTGGGTTGGGTTAAAGGGTGTCTGCTGGGTGGAGTTTGCTCTTTTACGAATTGGAAAGGGGAATTGGTCCGAGCCAATTTGGCATTAGACGGAAGGCTGGGTTTCGGTAGAACGTAAACGAAAGAAGGTTAGAGGATTATTTAATTTAGTGAACACTGGATTGTTTTCCCTTTTTTTCGGGTCTCTGTTGGCCTCTACGGTGCTTCCTGGTGGGGTAGAGGGATTGCTCTATTGGTTAGTCAGCTCCGGAACCTACTCTTTTGGAGCATTATTGGTCACCGCAACTTTCGGCAATACCCTTGGCGGGGTTATTACGTTCTACATGGGAAGGCTGTTGTATCGCGGTGTCGCGAATTTGTCTGAAAAACAGTCATCACAATCCATGACCCCAAACCATATCCGATCCCGATTATCTCGCTTCGCCAGCTTATTCGAGCTTAAGGAAGCCTCTGTAGAACGAGTGCGTAAATGGGGAACTCCGATTCTATTTTTCAGTTGGTTGCCAATTGTTGGCGATCCGTTATGCATCGCTGCGGGATATTTAAGGCTGCCGGTGCTTGCGAGTATCGTCTTTATCGGTGTTGGGAAATTTTGCCGCTATTTGGTCTTGTTATGGGCTTTGGTGTAATTGGAAATGCAATAGGCGGGCATGGTGCTCTGTCTGTGGATTTTTTTCATATTCTCTTTTCATCTTTCCTTATTCCTGTCCCGGCGGATAGCTCTCAGCCTGAGTTTCCCGGTGAAATTTGTCGATCACTCCCAGAAAGGCTTCTCCATAACGGTTCAACTTGGTTTCACCTATGCCGTTGATGGATAGCAGTGCTTCATTGTTTTTAGGTTTATCTTTCGCCATTTCAGTGAGCGTTGCGTCATGAAAAATAACGTAAGGGGGGACATTTTGTGCTTCAGCAAGTTGTCTACGGCAGCTTTTTAACTCAATAAGCAACATCTGCTCTGACTGCGAAAGCAGGATATCCCTTTTTACCTCTGAGCGACTTCGGGACTGGGATCGAGATGTCGGTCTGGGTTCGTTTAATTCTTCCCTTAGGTTGAGCTGAATTTCGCTTCGCAACAGTGGTCGGGACTTTTCCGTTAATCTCAGGGCACCGTATCTCTCGTGATCTGCAATAAGAAATTCCTGTACCAACAGTTGTCGGATCACAGATCGCCACTGTTGATGATTTAGATCCTTGCCAAGCCCAAAAGTGCTGAGCCCATGGTGATTATTTTGAATCACTTTTTCCGTTTGCTTTCCTTCAAGGATATCAATAACGTGGGCCGTGCCAAATCTTTGCCCGCTTCTATAAATGCATGAAAGCAGCTTTTGTGCAGTTATCGTCGCATCCCAAAGTTTCGGTGGCGTCAGGCAAATATCGCAATTACCACAGGAGGTTTCCAGTTTTTCATCAAAATAGGCGAGTAATGCCTGGCGACGGCATTGGGTGGTTTCGCACCATCCAAGTAATGCTTCCAGTTTCTGTTTTTCCCTTCGTTTGAATAGTTCATCGGCATCTGACTGATCCACCATTTTCGATAAATGCACCACATCCTGCAGGCCGTAGACCATCCAGGCCTCAGCGGGTTTTCCATCTCTTCCTGCTCTCCCGGTTTCCTGATAATAGGATTCGACACTTTTGGGTAAGTCCAGATGAGCAACAAACCGAACGTCCGGTTTATCTATGCCCATGCCGAAGGCGATGGTAGCAACCATGATGACGGCGTCTTCCCGCAGAAATTTTGCCTGATTCACGGATCGCGCTTCCTGGGACAACCCAGCATGGTAAGGCAGGGCGTTAAATCCCTGTTTGCGGAGCCACTCAGCAGTTTTGTCCACTTTGTTTCTGGAAAGGCAATATACAATTCCGGACTCTCCGTGATGGCCGCTTAGAAAAATCTTTAACTGACTTCTGGCATCGGTTTTTGTTTTGACCAGATAGCGAATGTTTGGTCGGTCGAAACTTGAAATAAAAACCTCGGGGTCCGTCAGTTCAAGCCTTAACGCAATTTCCTTTCTGCTAATTGAGGTAGCTGTAGCAGTCAGGGCCATGCGCGGAACTCCGGGAAAGGTGTCTTTTAATCTATTAAGAGATAGATAGTCTTGTCTGAAGTCGTGGCCCCATTGAGAGACACAATGAGCCTCATCGATGGCAATCAGGGACAGCGTTATATTTTGAAATTGTTGTAAAGTGTAGGGTTGCACAAGCCTCTCCGGGGCAATATAGAGAATCCTGGTTGTGCCGTTTGCAATATTTTTCAGCACCTCTCTTTGTGCCGACGGTGAAAGACTGGAATTAAGAAATGCTGCCTGGACTCCAATTTGCAATAGGGCCGACACCTGGTCCTGCATTAATGCGATCAGGGGCGAGACTACAATGGTCAGACCTTCTCTCAAAAGACCGGATATTTGATAGCAGATGGATTTTCCGCCGCCGGTAGGCATTAACACAAGGGTGTCCATTCCCGCTTCGGCGCTATTGATAATGGCTTCCTGATGCCCTCGAAAATGATCGTATCCGAAGAGGTGATGAAGGAGTTCAAGGGATTTTGCTGACATCTTCCGATTATATCGGCAAACGAATTTTCAGGTACATTTTTAGAGCATGGGTACGCCATCGCTTAGTTGGTGCGTTGCTATTTTCTTTCAAGCCGGTATTGATCAAGCTGATTTACCAACAGCAAGTAGATACGATTACGATTCCAGCCTACCGAATGTTATTTGCCTTGCCTTTCTATCTGGCTGTGGGATTGTGGGTTCTTCGTCGACAAACGAAACCGTTATCTACTAAAGGGAAGGCTGTTTTTCAGGCCATTGGTTTGGGTATTGTTGGTTACTATTGCGGCCTGTGCAGATTTACCTATGCAGATTTATATGGGTTGCAGTTCATCAGTGCCCAGCCAGGTCGAATGATTCTTTTCACTTATCCCGCTCTGGTGGCTTTGTCTGGTTGGTGGCTGTTGGGATATCCCATTCGAAAGGGCACATTCAGAGCGTTACTCGTTTCCTATCTCAGTATCGCATTAACTTTTTCCCAGGATTTTCAATTATATGGAAGTGATGTCTTGCAGGGTGCCAGGTGGGTGCTGGTTTCGGCGATTGCATTTTCCTTTTTTCTGGTTTCTAGCAAGGCACTTATCCCTGGGTCACTAGGTAAGTGACCCTCCGCAGCTGCTTCCGGCGCCAGCGGTGCAACCAAAGCAGTGTTTTCCCACGGTGATGGGGGCGTTCTCAAGTTTTGTGGAATCTATCTCCCACAACTGTTTTCTTCCTGTTGCGGCCAATGGAAGCTCTAGCATCTGGTTGAAATCACAGTCGTAGACATAGCCCTGCCAATCAACGCTAATCAGGTGTCTGCACATCAATGGTTCCACCGTGGTTGGATTAAAGTTGTCCACCAATAGTTGCATGTAACTTTGCAATTGACCGGTACGGCTCAGGAAGTGTTCAAATCGCTTCACTGGCAGATTAGTTAACGTCAGGAGACTATTGAAATCGATATCGAAGTCATTTTTCAATCTCTCCTTGTAGTCCATCTGTAAAGACTGCTGGCTAGGGGGCAATACCGGGCCAATGGGGTTGTAAACAAGGTCGATGAGTTTATTTCTCTCTCTCCCATAACCCGCAGCATTAAGTGCCTGTAGTCCCTTGATGCTTTTTCCAAACACTCCTTTCCCTCTTTGTTTGTCTACATTTTGTGGCGTGTAGCAGGGGAGGGAGCAAACCAACCGAATATTACGGTCTGCATACCACTGGGCCAGACCTTCCATTCCAGGCTCAAACAGCACGGTTAGATTACATCGGGAGGTGATTGAAATGCCAAGGGCTAACAGCTGGTCGCAAAAAGTCCGAAACCCTGAGATCATCTCTGGTGCGCCACCAGTGATATCAACGGACTTTACCTCATTCTCTTTCGCCCAGTGGACAATTTTTCTCATGGTCTCCTGGCTCATCATCTCTGTTCTTTTTGGCCCTGCCTCAACATGACAGTGTTCGCAGGCCTGGTTACAGAGATATCCCAAATTAATCTGTAAATCAGATAGTTTGCTACGACGAATCGGACGATGGTCATGTAGCTTCAGCATCTGGTTGAAATCGTGATTAACCTTGATGTCCATGGTGCGTAATTATTTTGGGCGTCGGAATTGGAGTGAAATGCTTGCGGACGGTATTCTAATGTATTTTAATTCTGTTCATTCAGGTCAAGGCCAATGCCCGGACACAGTCTGAACTACAGTCTGGACCACCGCAAGGTAATGTTATCCATTAGTCTGTCGGAGCCTGGAATTAGTTCCCTGGGATGAGATCTTCCCCAAATTATTTTTTCGGCATGAATAGGCCCAAAAATTGATCCGTTAATTGTCTCTGGTTCTGATGGGGTTTTGTCCAAGGTTGAAGCCTGATTTTTTGGATGGAATCAACTATTGCCTTTACTGCCTAATTCCCGCTTTTGCTCTACTTATTCAAGATTCAACACTATCAGTTGGGATAAGCGAGCACTCTTTGATGGCACTTCAAAAATAATGTTATGAAATGATGATCAATTCGTTTGTTCAAGGGTATTGTAGTTTGCTAAAATAACCAATAAACTAGTTATATAGTTTATTGGTTATTTTATTCAAAATTAAAAATTTAGAATGTGAACATCAAAAAGGCATCACAAGGGTTTGCGGCGGCTGGGGCTGAGCCAAGGCTTGGCGTGTTAATGAAGCTCGTTAGGGTCGGGCCCGACGGAATGACGGTGGGGGTCTTGCAGGAATCCCTGAAAATCCCATCTTCGACCCTCGCTCATCATCTGCGCTGTTTATCGAGCGCGGGTTTGATTGTGCAAAAGAAAAAGGGACGTCGGGTGGTTAATATTGCGAACTTTATACAGCTGAGAGAGTTAGCTGATTTCTTTCTGGATCAATGCTGTGCGGATTCCGACGTTGACCAGATCCGTGTAGGCCAGGTCTGTTGTTAACCAGATCTGTTACTAACCGGGGGCTGTTTCCGTGTGCCACCGGTGGCACTGTTGTGGTTATTTTAGCCCGGGTGTTCTATCAGATAAAAACTACCTTATCCCTCTTTCACCTGGGCGTTTACTGAAATACAAGTCACAAATATGCAAGCCAAAATCCCCTGGGGGGAAAATAAATCATGAGTTCATCCTTTCAGCGCTACCTGTCTGAATTTGTTGGTACAGCCTTTCTGTTGGCAACCGTTGTCGGCTCAGGAATAATGGCGGAGAGCCTTTCTGGTGGAAACGTAGCAATGGCTTTGTTGGGTAATACCCTGGCAACCGCCGGGATATTGGTAGTACTGATCACCATGTTAGGTCCCGTATCCGGAGCACACTTCAATCCGGCAGTAACCTTTATCTTTATGATCAAGAAAGAAATAACCCTTCAGGACGGGGCTGTTTATTTTCTGTGCCAATGCTTTGGTGGCATGCTTGGTGTGGTAGTAGCACATTTAATGTTCGATCTTGAGGTTTTTCAGGCTTCCACAAAATTAAGGTCAGGTAATGCACAGTGGTTTTCAGAATGGGTGGCGACATTTGGATTGTTATTGACCATTCTCGCAACAATAAAAGTCAAAAAGGAATCGGTGGCAATGTCCGTGGGCCTATATATTGCAGCTGCTTACTGGTTTACCGCCTCAACGTCGTTTGCCAACCCCGCCGTCACTATTGCCCGCAGTTTTTCTGATACGTTTTCCGGTATTTTTCCTGCCCACGCACCCGCATTTATCATTGCTCAACTGTTCGGTGCCCTGGCAGCTTTGCTTGTTTTTAATGTGTTGTTCTCTAAATCTTCCGAGTCACAATAATCCAATCGTTATAGTCCAATTGTTACGGTAAAAATAAACCCATGAGCAGTAATCAGAATCAGGAAACCACTCCAGAAAAGGAGCCTAATATTGATCGAGAGCGGATTCGCCCAGTTGACCCAAAGGGTTATATTTGTCCAGAATCGGATGATGGGCATAGCCCACGGATTCTGTTGCTTTATGGATCACTCACGAAAAGATCATTTTCCCGATTGGTTTCTGAAGAGAGCGCATACATATTACGATATCTGGGGGCCGAAACACGGAGCTTTGATCCGAGGGATCTACCTTTGCCGGGTTCGGTAGAGCCGGATCACCCAAAAGTCAGAGAACTAAGGGAACTCGCGCAATGGTCGGAGGGGATGGTATGGGTGTCACCGGAACGACACGGTGCAATGACCGGTGTGTTCAAGTCTCAAATTGACTGGATCCCCCTGTCCGATGGTGCTGTTCGCCCCACTCAGGGCAAAACCCTTGCGGTGATGCAGGTTAATGGCGGTTCCCAAAGTTTTAATGTGGTGAATCAATTGCGGGTATTGGGGCGCTGGATGAGGATGGTGACCATTCCGAATCAGTCATCTGTGCCGAAGACGTTTTCTGAGTTTGATGACAATGATCGAATGAAACCGTCTCCTTACTACAATCGAATTGTGGATGTGCTGGAAGAGTTGGTTAAATTCACCTATATGACCCGGGGACGATCTGATGACCTGGTCGATCGATACTCTGAAAGAAAGGAAAGTGCCGAGGCGTTGATCGCCAGAGTGAATTCGACACCGGGGTAGCTCAAAACTATTCAATTAATCAGTCAGGAATACGGACAATGCTAATTCCGGAAAACCTTTTCGATGAAAATATCCACCGTACTGTGGTTCCCGCTCTCAAAACCCACCCCAAAGTTTTGGGCGGAAGCAGCGAGAATCTTTTCGCTGCGGGAGTGGCAGATATGGATTTCAAGGCCCCTCCTTGCGTACTCCATGCGATGCAAGAGCGATTAAATCATGGTGTTTTTGGCTATGAGGCTTTGCCTGACGAACTATTCTGTGCCTTGATTCGTTGGTTTGACCATCGTCACCGTTGGAAAATTGAGGAAGAGATTATATTAAAAGCGCCTAATGTCCTAAATGGGCTTGCCACAGCTGCGCAGTCATTCACTGATCAGGGTGATGGCATCATTGTTCAGCCTCCGGTGTTTTTTGATTTCTACGACATAATCAAAGAAAACAATCGTCGATTGGTGACCAATCCATTACTGCTAAAAGACGGATTCTATAAAATGGACCTGGAAGGGCTTGATCGGCTGACGCAGGATCCGAAGAACAAAATGTTGTTTTTGTGTAATCCCCATAATCCTATCGGCCGGGTTTGGGGTAAGTCGGAGTTGATGGCTGTGGGGGACGTGTGCGAAAGAAATGGAGTCATTGTCGTGTCAGACGAAATCCATGGCGACATTACATTTCCTAGCCATCCTTATACGCCATTTGGGTCAATGGGAGATCGATAGGCTGACAATTCAATTACCCTTATTTCCCCGGCAAAAAGCTTTAATATCCCAAGTTGCTGTACCGCGTTTACCCTTGTGCCCAATAAGGTTAAGCGGCAACGGATGAATATCGAAAACAGCCGTTTAACAGTGAATAAAAATAATGCATTTGCCAATGTTGCCATGGAAGCGGCTTATCGTGATGGAGAGAGTTGGCTTGATGCGGTAATCGAGTACCTAGCGGGAAATTTGATTCTGCTCGAAAATGAGCTTGCCCATATTTCTGGTGTTCAGTTGATTAAGCCAGAGGGGACTTTTTTAGTATGGCTGGATTTTCGTGAGCTTGTCCTGTCACCGGATGAGCTCACGGACTTTCTGAAGTTTAAGGCTCGCTGGAGTATCACGAGGGGAGTTGCTTTTGGAGACGAGGGCATTGGTTTTATGCGACTGAATATCGCTTGTCCACGACTAAAACTCAAGCAGGCCCTTGGTTTTTTGAGTGACGCGGTTAGTCGTTTGTCGCCAAAAAAAGATCACAAACACGACCATAAAAACGATCATAAAAAAGATTATGAGTAGGAGAATCCTGGATAAGCAGATAGTCAGACAGAGCCTAGGTTTTTGAAGGAGTTACCCAACTAAACGCGGTATCGCAAATGTCATTAAGTAAACATGTCTCGCATTTAGGTTTTCGTGCCACGCATGTATATCGACCAAGTAGGATTAGCCAGTGATGAGCGTCAATTTTGAAACGCTCGGGCACGGCTTCCAGTAACGCTTTTTCAACAGCAACAACGTCTTTTCCTGGTGCAATACCGGTGCGGTTTGAGACTCTGAAAATGTGTGTGTCCACAGCAATAGTGGGTTGTCCAAAAGCCGTGTTTAGAATAACATTCGCGGTTTTTCTTCCCACTCCCGGCAGAGCCTCGAGCTCCTCTCTGGTTTGTGGTACTTCGCCGTTGTGGTTTTCGATCAGTATGCCACAGGTTTTTATGACATTGTTTGCCTTGGTGTTGAATAGCCCGATGGTTTTTATGTATTGTTTTAGTTTTTCGACGCCGAGTGCCCGGATCGAGTGAGGAGTATTGGCCACTGCATAGAGCTTGTTAGTTGCCAGATTGACGGAGACATCAGTGGCCTGGGCGGATAAGATGACCGCAATGAGTAACTCAAACTCGGACTCATAGTTCAGCTCTGTCCTGGGGTTTGGGTTTTGTTTTTGCAGTCGTTTAAAGGCTGTGGCGATTTGTCTGGGTTTCATGTTGATTAGCGCTTTTTGTTAACGCTCTTGCGGCGTTCTCATTCTTTCATTTTTTCTTTGCACAGCGAGCATGATTTCCTTTTTCATGCGCTCTCGGGCCTTGATCTGGTGTTGTTGTTTCCGTTGATTTTCTCTTCTTTCGGTACGTAAACATTTCTGTTCGGTAGCGGTGCGAGCCCGTTCGATCTGCTGTTCGGAAAAATCGGGCCATGCGCTCATGATTGAATCCACCTTTTCCGGTGGAGGGATAAGGCTGATGCAATCAGTGGGGCAGACCGGTAGACATAATTTACATCCGGTGCAATCGTATTGAATGACGGTATGCATCATCTTGCCTGCGCCAACAATACAGTCCACTGGACAAGCCTTGATGCAAAGCTTGCAGCCAATGCAGGCTCCTTCATCGACGAACGCCACTTGTTTGGTTTCTGTTATACCGTGGGTTGTATTCAGGGGCTTGGGGTCGATCAGGAGTTGTTCCGCGATGAGTTTAATACTAATTTCTCCCCCGGGTGGGCATTGATTAATGTCTGCCTCACCGCGCAAAATTCCCTGGGCATAGTCCTTGCATCTGGGATAGTCGCACTGGGTACACTGGGTCTGAGGCAGGCAATGATCAATGTCGTCGATCGATGGTTTGGTATGATGGCTGTTCATCCAGTTTTCAGTTTTATCCTGATCTAATAGGCAGGCGGATAAGGGGGTGAATCATCCCGAGTGATGATACAATCCAGGCCTTGAACTTTTCTCGATGTATTATAGCCCCATCGATGTCCTATTCCGAAAAATTTGATCAGATTGTTTCTCAGACTACGTTTGGGTTGCTCCCCGAAAGCGAACAACTATTCGTGCGCGAAAAAGCCCATGACTTCAGGTTCACTCAGCAGGAATTGCGCATTGTCAGTGAAATGGCGTTAGACAGAAAACAATGGAAGGAATCTCCTCTTTCAAGCCAATGGAAGCGTATACAGGAAGAATATGAACACATCGCCGATACGGCGCAAAAGAAGAAACGACTCATCTCATCGCTAACCGATGTTCACTACAAATTGAAGTCCGGGATAAAGAGTTACGGAAGTTTGTCTAGCTCGGACAAACCCGTCACGTTAAAGCCTGTCTTGAAAACCACGGTAAAACCAGGACTGGGTTTAGGCCGTTGTCCAGTGGCCTCTGAAAAAACACGTTGCTGTAATCTGTTGACGCTGGATGCTGTGGAAAAGTGTGGTTTTGACTGCAGCTATTGCAGTATTCAGTCTTTCTATCATGGTAATGAAGTCGTTTTCGATAATGACTTTTCTAAAAAACTGGCTCAACTCAAACTCGACCCGAATAAGACTTACCACGTTGGTACTGGGCAATCTTCGGACTCTTTGATGTGGGGTAATCATAATGGAGTGCTGGAAGCGCTGACTGATTTTGCCGAGCGCCATCCCAACGTTATTTTGGAATTAAAAACCAAATCCAGGAACATTGGCTGGTTAATGGAAAATTCCATTCCCGAGAATATGATCGTTACCTGGTCATTGAACCCACAAACAATAATTGATCACGAAGAGCATCTGTCGGCGAGCCTGGAGCAACGTATTACATCAGCGAGACGCATGGCGGACAAAGGTTGTATTGTTGGTTTTCATTTCCACCCCATCGTTTTTTACGAAGGCTGGCAAGAGGAATATACACAAATTGGAGAACGCTTGAGCCAGGAGTTTGATCCGCAGGAAGTTGCCCTTGTGTCCATGGGTACGCTGACTTACACCAGGTCGGTAATGAAGACCATTCGACGACGAGACCTGACGAGTAAAATATTGCAAATGCCAATGGAGGAAATTGCTGGAAAATACTCTTATCCACTGGAGGTCAAGCTGGACATGTTCAGGGGAGTGTACAACAGCTTGTCAAAATGGCATGGAGAAGTTTTTTTCTACTTATGCATGGAGGCACAAAGCTTGTGGATGCCGGTATTTGGATATGAATACGAAGATAATCTGACTTTCGAAGCGGCGATGAAGGCTTCCTATTTCGGGAAAATTTATCCTAACGAACATCCGGCTGTTCCAAAAACTCGTTAAGTAATTTTAGACAGAATATAAAACGATGACGAAATCACCTTTTCTCACTGGTGCTGATTTACTCAGAAGCTCGAAATACAATAAGTCGACTGCGTTTACCGAGGAAGAAAGGGATACGTATAAATTAAGAGGACTACTTCCAGCCAACGTGGGCAGCATGGAGACCCAGTTGACTCGTGTGCTTGAGAATTTAAGAAGAAAAGAAAACCCGCTTGAAAAATACATTTTCCTATCGGCTTTGCAGGACCGTAATGAGAGACTTTTTTATCGGCTCATCATCGAGAATTTTAAGGAGATTATGCCGTTAATCTACACTCCTACTGTGGGTCAGGCATGTAAGGAGTTTGGGCATATATTTAGATCAGAAAAAGGGTTTTATGTCACAGCCAATGACCGTGGTAGGGTTCGGGAGATTCTTGACAATTGGCCATATAGAGACATTCGGATTATTGTTGTCACAGATGGCGAGCGCATCCTTGGTCTCGGGGATCTGGGCGCAAATGGGATGGGGATTCCTATTGGAAAATTGGGACTCTATTGCGCGTGTGCCGGGATTTTACCTGAACAGTGTTTGCCTGTGATGTTTGATGTTGGGACCAATAACCAGGAGCTACTGGATGATCCAGTGTATTTAGGAGTTCATGGAAAGCGAGTTGTCGGTGAGGACTATTTTGACTTGATGGATGAATTCGTGGAAGCTGCTACGGATGCCTTTCCTGGTGTGCTGATTCAATTTGAGGATTTTGCTGCGGGTAATGCCTATGCCCACCTTAACAAATATCGAAATCGAACTCTATGTTTTAACGACGATATTCAAGGTACCGCGTCGGTTGTGTTGGCCGGAGTGTATGCATCAACCCGAATTTCCAATCGTTATTTCAGGGATTTAAAATTCGCTTTTCTTGGGGCTGGTTCTGCTGCTACCGGGATCGGTATGATGATCGCTCAGTCACTGATGGAAGAAGGATTGAGTAAGGACGAGGCTTATCGGCGACTATGGTTTTTCAATAGCAAAGGCCTGGTTAACAGTAAACGGGAAAACCTGGCGGACCACGTTAAGCCGTTTGCCCACGATATTCCCAACCAGAGTTTTCTTGAAGTGATAAAAAACCACCAGCCGGATATTTTGATTGGTGCAACGGGTACGCCGGCTACCTTCACTGAAGAAATGATTCGTTTGATGGCAACCATTAAGTCCCGCCCTGGGATTTTCGCCTTGTCTAACCCAACTACCCGAGCGGAGTGTACCGCGGAAGAGGCGTATCGTTGGACAGAGGGAAGAGGAATTTTTGCCAGTGGAAGCCCTTTCTCGTCGGTATCAATCAACGGTAAAACCTATTATCCAGGGCAGGGCAATAACTCCTATATTTTTCCAGGCGTTGGTCTGGGAATGATCGCCTGCGAAGCAAAGAATATTCCTGATTCTGTGTTTCTTGAGTCTGCAAAAGCGTTGTCTGAATCCGTGACTCAGGAAGACCTCGATCAGGGATCGATTTATCCTCCCATGGATGCTATTCGGGAGGTCTCGCTAGAAATCGCTACGGCGGTTGCAAAATATGCCTATGATAATAATCTAACAGATCGCTCTGAGCCTGCTGATGTGAAGGGGGAGATTCAAAACATGATGTATGACCCCAGATACTAAAGCCACTTAAGCCAGCCACTAAGCAAAACGACCAGGAAAAGATAACAGGTCGGAGCTGATAGGGTGGAAGAGCCTGGGGAGATCTCTATCTATTGGGCGTTCCCCTTATTTTCGCTATCCCGGTGGTGAGGCGGTTTATGTAAGGTCGATCATTAACGGCTGATTTTTAAATTATGGTGAAAGTCAAGAAGCTGCTTAATGAAGCTACAGCAGGAGAGCTACCGCAAGCAAGTGGGCCTTGGAAGATATGCCCCATCAGTTCCTGATTGGAACTCCGATGAGCTATTTTTCGCTTATCTTTTTATTTGTGTTTGTCATTATTCGTTGTCAAAAATTATTGCTCTCATAAGGAAGTTTACTCAAAATCAATCAATATAGCGGAATTAGTGTCTTCTACTCTCGCGGGGCAAAAGGTAGAATCTCCACCCTACATATTTTGTGCCAGGTCTTTCAGGGTGAATTGAGCTTTTTATGAAATCCAGTATCAAACAACTTCTTTCCTTTTCTGTGCAACAACTCCAAAAGAATGGTGTGCTGGATCACACTGCTCTGGATGCTGTGAGCGTTGAACGAACCCGGGATTCCAAACACGGAGATTTTGCTACCAACCTGGCAATGGTGCTGGCTAAGCAGGCTCGGTGCAACCCTCGCAAATTAGCCGAAATGCTAATTGAGAATCTGCCTCAGTCGGAGCTAGTGCAAAAGACGGAGATTGCTGGCCCTGGATTTATTAATTTCCACGTGAGTATTGCTGCTTATCTTTCCCTGATAGATCAGGTGCGATCGGAAGACGAAAGCTATGGCAGAAGTAAAATTGGCAATGGTCTCAAAGTGATGGTGGAATTTGTTTCGGCTAACCCAACCGGACCATTGCATGTAGGGCATGGGCGGGGTGCGGCCTATGGGGATGCGGTTGCTCGAGTGTTAAGAGCGGCTGGTTGTGAGACCCACAGCGAGTACTATATCAATGATGCGGGGAGACAGATGGATATCCTTGCGGTCAGTATTTGGCTGCGATACCTTGAAATAAATGGAAAGCAGGTGCAATTTCCAGAAAATGGATATCAGGGAGACTATATTAAAGATATCGCGACAAGTATGAATGCAATTCACAAGCAACGATTCTGTGTGGATGAGTTTGCGCTATTTGAACATCTTCCTGACGACAAGGAAGAGCGTATTGATGAAATCATATTGCGCTGCAAGAATACATTGGGCGCAAGGGGTTTTCGCGTTCTGTTTGATCAGGGCAGGGATACATTGGTGGAAGACATTCGTGTTGATTTGGCCGAGTTTGGCGTTGTTTTTCAGGAATGGTTTTCAGAGCGAAGCTTGTTGGAAAATGGAGACATTGAAAAATCCATCTCAGTGTTGGAGGAGAATGGCCATGTCTTTAATAAAGAAGGAGCTAAATGGTTTAGGGCTACTGAGTTTGGCGATGAAAAAGATCGAGTGGTTATGAGAGCCAATGGTATCCACACCTATTTTGCCTCGGATATGGCTTATCACTATAACAAGGCGGAACGCGGTTTTGATAAGATGCTGGATATTTTTGGGGCTGACCATCATGGATATGTTAGTCGCATTATGTCCTCGTTTGAAGCTCTTGGAAACGATCCTGAAAAACTGTCTATTCTATTGGTTCAGTTTGCGGTGTTATATCGAGGCAGTGAAAAGGTATCCATGTCTACTCGGGGTGGCGATTTCGTTACCCTAAGGGAATTAAGAGAAGAAGTAGGAGAGGATGCTGCACGTTTCTTCTACGCGTTGAGGAAACCGGACCAGCATATGGACTTTGATCTTGATTTAGCTAAATCTCAGTCTTCAGACAATCCGGTTTATTACATCCAATATGCCCATGCCCGAATCTGTAGTGTGTTTAGGCAGCTTGTTGAGAAAGGCCTGGAGACTCCGGAAGATGGGAAACCGAACTATCAATTGTTGAAAGAGGTTCAGGAATTTGAATTACTTCAGATGGTGTCAAAATACCCCGAAGTGGTGGAATTGGCCGCCAGAAGTTACGAGCCCCATCAGATTGCCTATTATTTGAAAGATCTCGCAAACACTTTCCACAGTTACTACAATGCCCATCCGTTTCTTTCCAGTGAAAACGACATTCGACTCGCACGACTGGGATTAATTGATGCAGTAAGAATTGTGTTTGCTAATGGGTTACAGTTGTTGGGTGTAAGCGCGCCGCAAAAGATGTGACACTGAGGCTGGGGCTGTTTTTTAAATAATTTTTCCAATGATATTTAACGTCATAACCTTATTGCGCTGTCAATTGCCGTTTTTCCTTGGGGAGGCGCGTTCGCTTCGATATGCCACAGGGGATTTGCTGGTCTATTCGATAGGGGTAACTCCTGGTTAAGGAGGAGTTATGGTGCAAGCTAAACGCCGAAAGCCCGCTAAAAGAGCGAAAGAACATGTGGATGGACGTTCTGTTTTCCACGGGCTGGGATTGCTTTCCATGGGTGTAGTCATTGGAGTGCTGTCAACAATATTATGGCAGGGGATGAATTCAGTGGATGACGGAGTTGGAGCAGGTATTCGTCAGATGATTGAAACTTCACGAACAGAGGATCAACAGGAAACGGAATCAGCTAGAGAGGAAATCCAGCAGCCTGAACCTCAAGAAACCAATTATGACTTTTATACCGTCCTGCCTGAAATGGAGGTGGTGGTATCTGCGGATGAAGTGGTAGATCTAAACGGTGGTAGTGATATCGCAGAATTAGCCGAAGATTCGACGGTAAGTAGGAATGAGAATACGGAAAGTAATCTTCCTGAATCGTCGTCAGAAACTCCTTTACCGCAACCGGTGAACACGGAAGAGAATATGTACATGCTTCAGGCTGGATCCTATCGCGTGAACACGGACGCTGAGCGGTTGAGGGCTAATCTGGCAATAAAAGGACTAGTCTCTACGATTCAGAAAGTGAGCATCCAGGGTAAAGGAGACTTTTTTCGTGTCCGATTGGGGCCCTATTCAAGTTATGAAAGTATGGTTGCGGTTGATGAAGCGCTGATTCGCCAAGGAATCAAGTCGTTGAGACTAAAGATATCCCAAAATGGCTAGTATTGGCTGATGTGTACACCGGTTGGACATTCTCTAGGGGCGTTGATAATTGGGACGGCAATGAATCGAAACCAGACTTGGTTTCCTTCCTTTGGAGTGTTGCTGTTTTATTGTTTTAGTGCGGTCGCTGCAGATTTAGATTTTCTAATCGGTTGGTACTTCGGCAATATTAATCAATATCATCACCAATTTAGTCATTCGATTGTAATGGCTATTTTATATGGCATGCTGGTATATCTGGCGATTCTGATCTGTCAGAAGCTGTGGGTGTCCAAAGTAGGAAGCCCAGGAGGCTCATTCCATGGGGAGCTCCAACGTTCTCCATCCGATGTTCAGTCCGATTCCCGGTTCTGTGCCCTGTTTTACGGATCAGTAGGGGGATTCATCTATTTTGGTCACCTCATTCTTGACTTATTGACTGTGGATCAGGCTTACCCCATTGGGATGCAGCTGTTTTGGCCGTTCTCTGATGCATATGTGATAGCACCTTTGACCCCATTCCCATCAGTACAACATCACGCCGGCGGTAGCAATATGCTGGAATTTGTAAAGGGAATTCTGGTGTCACATAACCTGCGCACAGTGCTGATGGAAGTGGTGATTCTTTCGCCTGTCTATGGACTTGTCCTATATTTAAAACCTAATTACACGAGGTGGAACACACGACGATGAAGAAATTAGTTCGAATAGGCACAAGACAAAGCCAGTTAGCTTTATGGCAGGCGAACTATGTGCGGGATGAATTACTGAAATTCTATCCAGATAAGCAAATAGAGTTAGTGAAGATTGTGTCAGAAGGAGATAAAACTCTGGATGTGCCATTGTCCCAGGTGGGGGGCAAGGGGTTGTTTCTCAAGGAATTGGAGCATGCGCTGGTCGATGGAGAGATTGATTTGGCGGTGCATTCGATGAAAGATGTGACGGTATCTTTTCCGGATGGCTTGCATATTCCCGTTTTTTGTCCCAGAGAGGACCCAAGGGACGCCTTTGTTTCCAATAGATATGCGTCATTGGCGGATATGCCAGAAAATGCGGTAGTTGGTACCTGTAGTTTGCGGCGACAAAGTCAGATTCAGGCTGCCTACCCACACTTGGTCATGAAGAATCTCCGTGGAAATGTGAACACTCGGCTAAAGCGGTTGGATGATGGGGGCTACGACGCCATTATTTTGGCAGTTTCGGGTTTGAAGCGATTGGGCTTCGATGATCGGATCACTGCTGAAATTGACACAACAGTTTGCTTGCCAGCAGTGGGGCAAGGCATTGTGGGGGTTGAGTGTCGAGTTGATGACTCACAAATGAATGAGTTATTGCAACCATTAAATTGTCCTCAGGCCACAATTAGAATTTCCGCTGAAAGAGCAGCGAACGAACGTCTTGGTGGTGGATGCCATGTTCCGATCGCGGTGTATTCCGAGATTAAAAACAATGGTCAGGAAGAATATCAGCTGTTCGTTCGCGGATTGGTAAGTGAGCTGGACGGATCCCGTATTCTTCGCAGTGAGGCAGTTGGTTCTATAACCATCGCCAGAGAGCTTGGTCATCGAGTTGCTGAAGACCTCCTTGCCCTGGGGGCTGGTGAGATTCTCGAGTCTGTCTATCAGCGTGATGCGTAAGTAACTGTTTGATGTCTTTAGCGAACAAAGGGATATGGGTAACACGACCCCTACCCCAGGGAAACAATATTTCCCGTTTGATTCGTGAGAACGGCGGGAAGGCGTTCGTCTTTCCGGTATTGGAAATCCAACCACCTAATGATGTCATTGCTTTTGAACGTAGCTTAAGGAATATAAGCCAGTATGACATCGTTATTCTGGTCAGCTTATCGGCAGTTAATAGCTTTGCTGCCGCTTTGGGGAGGCTTGGTCTGAGGATACCTGATTCCGTCGAGGTGGCAGTGATGGGAAAGCGGTCTGCAGAGGAATGTGAACGGCATAGCATCACAGTGAAATATCTACCCAACAGCTCAATGGATAGCGAAGGGCTTTTAAGGGAGTTTCTTTCGGTAGACCTGAATCAAAAGAAAGTGATGATTGTTCGTGGTCAATCCGGCCGTGAATTGCTAAGAGATGAGTTGTCCTTAAAGGGGGCTTCGATTCATTATGCCTATGCATATCGCAGAAGCGTAACACAACAATCGCCAGAGGCACTTGTCCACCAGTGGCACAACGGGCTAATTAATGGAGTAGTCGTTACTAGCAATTCAATTGTTGATGGGGCTTTAGCGTTGCTTGGCAAACATGCGGTACTTTTCAAGAAAACCCCAATCATTACAATCAGTCATCGTATATCGAATTACTGTAGAGATAAGGGGGTATTTTCATCGATACACGTCGCTAATAGTCCATCGGATGAGGATGTTCTGCAATGCTTAATCGATTCTCAAACCGAATCCATTTAATGGGTTCGTTTCGGTTGGTATGTAGTCCACCTGGGTGTCCTGGCGGTGTCAATTTGACCCCGATTACGGTACGATTGTGACCTGTATTTTAATTATTTTAGAGGAGCCTAATGGCACAAGACGTTTCTGATGCAGGGACACAATCCCCGAAGAGTTCGAGGAAGAAAGTGAGCAAAAAAAGGGTGGTGAAAAAGACCGAAACTGAATTAGTGGAAGCAAAAAGCGCCACAGAGAAACCAGAACCGACAAGGTCGGAACACGATGAAATTCCGAGTGAAGAGGTCCCTGACGGTGTAGAACAAGGTACACAGAAAGGGGAGGAGGAGTCTGGGAGTAAACATGTTAATGATTCGATATCCAAGGATAATGTTAAAGATAAGGATAATGTTAAAGATAATGTCAAGGGTAGTGTAATGAATTCAGCATCATCCCAAAAACTCCCATCATCCAGTAAAAATACGGTGGCGTGGATTGCTTTTGTACTTGCTCTGGCGTCTTTGGCGATGGGGGGATTTGTCTGGTACGAGAACATGATTAATAATCGGTTGCAAACCAGTCAGCAAAGCAATCGAATCGATACCTTAAGTGAAAGTTTGGCTAGGCTTGAACAGGGACAAACAATGATGGAATCCAGGATAAGCCAGGCTAAAGGCACCATGCTTCAGACAGAGGAAACGGTTTCCAATCAGGTCAGGGCTATTCGCAAAGAAATGATTGATCAACAGGCGACTATCAGTGAACAGCTTGCATCTGCAAGAAACATCCAACAGAAACAGGCAGAACGTTATCGGGAAGATTTCGCAGGCTTGTCTGAGTCCATTGTAAAACTTGGAAGTGATCTTGGACAAACAGCAAATGATTGGGGAGTGGAAGAAGCTGGACAACTGATTTTTATTGCCAACCAGAGGCTGCAGCTATCAGGAGAAACGGATCTTGCGATACGAGCACTGACCCTTGCTGACGGAAGGCTGGAAGCTATGGGCAACCCGGAACTGATTGAAGTTCGACGACTTCTGGTCGAAGACATCGCACTTCTTGAAAAGGTTGAGAAACCAGACTATCTTGGAACTCTCGCGGCAATCGAATCCCTGTTGGTTGATCTGGATAAGTTACCATTGCCGGGGGATATCGAGACCATAATTTCCAATGGTGATGCTAATACGCAGAAGAATACAAGCGACAGTGAAGAATCTGGGGTGTTGACGGATAGTCAATCTGATTCACTGTTAGATAATGACCTGATTCAATCCTTTGTTAATGCGGGCAAGGTATTTTTTGCGGATTTGGGCGACCTAATCCAAATCGAGAAAAATGGAAAGCCCGTGGATCCAATTATTTCCAGTGAAGTGAAATTTATGACCCTGGAGAAAACCAGATTGATTCTGGAATCAGCGCAATCTGCGTATCTTCGTCAGCAGTTCGATATTTATCAACAGAGACTTTTATCTGCCGGATCCTGGGTTGAAAACAGATTTGTCAGCAGTGAACAAAGGGACCGCTGGCTGGAAGAACTTGCCACGTTGTCCTCAAACGTGTCCACAGTCGAATTGCCTGACGCATCCGCATCTCTGGAAGCAATCAGAGCCATAATTGACCGATAGTTGAAAAGGGATAGATACCCGTGAAACTCATTCTGACCATTATTGTTGCATTTGCCGGCGCCGTAGCATTAGCCCGGATGTCCATGGAAGATCCGGGTTTTGTTGTTTTTGCTTGGGATGACTATACGGTTAAGCTGCCTTTTTTACTTTTTGCTTTAATGCTCGTAATTTCATTCGTCGCTCTGTATCTACTGATAAACACCCTAGTGGGGATGTTTAAAGCCCCTAAGAAAATCGGGAAATGGAATGTCAGGAGAAACGAATTCAGTTCCCAGGAAAGCACTATGGAGGGATATGCTGCCTTGATCGAGGGGGATTGGAAAAAAGCGGAAAAAGCGCTTTTATACAAGCTGGAAAATGATCGATCTCCATTAATGGGTTATCTGGGTGCGGCTTATGCCGCGCAACGGCAGGGCAAGATGAACGAGAGAGATCGGTGTTTGGACGAGGCACTGAAAAAGTATCCAGGAAAACAATTAGCGATTAATTTAACCCGCGCTCGTTTACTTTTCCAAAGTGGTGATTTAGCGTTATCTCGGGAGTGGTTAGAGCGTCTGAATGACTCGTCTCCACGAAATATTTCGGTGATCAGATTGTTATCTGAGGTTTATCAAAAATTAGGTGATTGGCATGCCCTGGTAAAATTGCTACCTAAGTCTTCCCGGCTTGGAGCTTTTGCTGATAGTGAATATCGTTCTCTGGAAAAGGCAACTTATAAGGGTTTGCTTGACTCACCGGCATTGCTTCAAGGTGGAGTTGCGAGATCAGAGCAGATTTGGCAGTCGCTGCCGAGCGAAACAAGGAAATCACCGGAGGCCATCGCCGCCTATGTAAGACAGCTTATCGATGCTGATGAGATGATTGCCGCTGAGAGAGTGATACGTCAATCGATGAATCGATCGTTCGATTCTGAATTAGCCTACTTATACGGAAAAGTTGTGTGCGATTTGACATCTGATCAGATCAAGCTAGCATCGTCCTGGGCCAGGGAAAATGAAGAGGATGCGAGTCTGAAATTGTCACTGGCGAGACTGCATCAAAGAAATGGCGATACCTCTAGTGCCAGAGCTATCTTAAGAGACATCCTGGATGACCGACAAAGAGGGGAAGAAGCGTCTTTGGAGTTGGCAGGGTTGCTGGAAAGAAATGGTGAAAGAGAAGCTGCTATGATTTGCTATAAAAAAGCACTATCTCTTTTGACCGATCCAGATCAGAACGTTAATCCCTCTCGGGATGTTGTGGTCGATGGTGAACTAATACTGCTGTCGGAAACCACTGAGCAGGCTGCCCCGGAAGTTATTCCCGTATTGAGGTAGTTCGCAGTCAAGGGGTGGCTAGTGAATATGGCCTGGTACGGATGAGTTTATCTTTCTGTAGTGTCAATAAGGTTTCAGGCGATACCTTATTTTTGAAACATCTTCTTATAAGTCTCTACTAAGTGATGAGACTACCGTGAGGATTTAAATTCGAGTCCAAAAGATGCTAGCTTTGAGGGGCAAAATCGAAGGAGTCAAAAAAGAATCGATCATTGCGCATGTTTTTAGCAGTTAGACTATCTCTGACGGAGTTCACCATGATGGGTGGGCCGCTGGCATAAACATCAAACTCTTCGAAGCTATCATAGGCCTCACACACTGCATCATGTACCCACCCAGTCGCTCCTTCCCAATCAGCTGTTTTGCATTCTGACAACACGGGTGTGTATTTTAGGTTTGGGTGTTTATTTAGCCATTGCTCAACTAGTTTGGACATATAAAGGTCCTGTTGATCTCTTGCGCCCCAAAACAGATGAACAGATTGGTTTGGGTTTACCTCCATGGCGTGCTCAAATAGCCCTTTTACTGGTGAAAAACCTGTGCCGCCAGCGATCATAATTACCGGTTTCTCCGGTTCGGACTGAAAAAAGTAAGTTCCAAAAGGACCTTCAAATCGCATCAGGTCGCGCTCCTTAATGGATTCAAAAACCCGGGGAGTGAAATGACCATCGGGAACAAGCCGAATATGCAACTCCAGCCCTTTTTCTCGAGCTTCTTCGGGAAGGTTGCCAATTGAGAAACTCCTTCTTTGACCATCCTTGAGCACGATGTCGACATATTGACCGGCAATAAAGTCGAATGTCTGGGTTTTTGGCAGTGTCAGAAATAAGCGAATAACATCATCGGCAAGTCGTTCGATTTTACCTACCCGGCAAGGCAGCATTTTGATTTGAAGACTTTGCCCTGCCATCACTTCATCGGCGTCGATAATGATGTTTTCCAAAGGCTTCGCCTGGCAAATCAGGATTTTACCATTTTGCTTCTCGTCGTCACTTAATGCGAAGTCTTCGTATTCACCATGATGAACTGAACCACTCAGTAAGCTACACTTACACGCACCGCAAACTCCATTCCTGCAGCCATAAGGGTAGATACGACTATCACGTAAAGCAGCATCTAAAATGGTTTCATTACTTTTTACAGTAAACTGACCGCCGTTACGTTGATTCGTGACTGAAAATCCCATTTTTTGATAAATGACATGTCGGTTATAAGGGATGGGTCTTATATATTCTAAAATTAGCGTTGTCAATCAAATGCCAGAGCTGCCAGAAGTAGAAACAACTTTGAGAGGAATTAGTCCCTTCCTTCACAACGAAAAGCTGTCGCGGTTGATAGTGAGAAATAGGAGCTTAAGGTGGCCTGTGGACCCTGACTTGGAGTCAAAAGTGGCCAATAAAAGTATTCTGGGTCTGGAGCGTAGGGGAAAGTACATTCTAATTCATTTTGGCTACGGTGGACTGATCATTCATCTGGGAATGTCTGGTTCAATGCGAGTATTGATGGAGGAAGACACACCTGGGCCCCATGATCATTTCGACCTTGTCACCAGTAAAGGAGTAGTTATACGTTATCGAGACCCCCGGCGTTTCGGTTGTCTTTTATATGCTGCAGACCCAGCGAAACATGAACGGCTCACTGGGTTAGGGGTTGAGCCGTTAACAGAGAATTTGACGGGTGAATACCTTTATAGGATATCCAAGGGAAAACAAACAACGGTTAAATCACTTATTATGAATGGAAAAATTGTTGTCGGTGTGGGTAGTATCTATGCCTCTGAATCGCTATTTGACGCAGGTATCCATCCAATGCGTCGTTGCGACCGGATCTCAAAATTACGGTATCAGGGTTTGGTGCAATCCATTAAACGAATCCTATATCGATCTATCGAACAGGGTGGTACGACCTTGCAGGACTTTGTGGGTGTTGATGGCAATCCCGGATACTTTGAGCAAAAGCTGGCTGTTTATGGTCGAAAGGGTAAGAGTTGCTTTCGTTGTGGAAATACAATCAGGAGCGCAATTTTAGGGCAAAGATCTACATTTTATTGCGTAGTATGTCAGCGGTAGCTTTTTTCCATCGCGACTGGTAGTTAATGCCTGATCTTGCTAAAATTCGGTAAAAACGAAGTAGTTGAACCCGATATTTCCTAAGCTACTATATGAATAAGCTGTAACTGTTTGAATTTTAATAAATAATTTGATTGTGATAGTGAGTTTTCAGTTTTGCTCTCACATAGGATTCGTTGCAGTGGTTAGTGTTTTATTTGTTTAACACAGGTCAAATTTGTATTTTATGCCAACCAGATCGATCAAAGCCTGTCTGATTTTACTTTTTGGAGCTCATGATTCTCGCTCCGAAAGGCGGGCTATACGCTGGGATTCTATTTTCTCTGGTTTGATTGGTTTGATGTTTCTTTGGGGACAATCAACTTCAGCGTCGGATCAGGGTCCCAGTCATACCATTGATGATCTCGGTTTCAATGCGGTAATAGATAGTCGGCTTTTTTCTCCCTTCGGATTGAAATTCCAGTCAGTATCCTCTCTTGGTCCAGTTAGTAAGCCGGGACTTGGTGAAATGAAGAGTTTGATCGAGATTGAGTCTGTAGCCAGTAATGATGGGCAGCGGACATCAGGTCTTCTGGATTCAGAGAATCTGCTTTCGTTTTCAGAAACCTATAGTGAGCAGGGCTTAAAGATAAAAAGACTGAGTGCGGAATGGCAGTCAGAAGCAGGAACACTAACCGTTGGCAACGATTGGGCCAATTTTCAGGATTTTCTCAATGAAGATTCATTGTCGCGGAATTCATTGAATGACCGAAGGACATCTGATTTTGTTCGGTGGTCCTCCAATCGTGGTTTTTTGATCGCACTGGAAGACTTGAGCCCTGGAAAGGTAACGACTGGAGAACATCGACTCGAATATGTGACGAATTCATCGCCCGGAGTTATTTTAACCTGGGAGAATGGATCCAGAGACTCCGCACGGTATCGGGTGTCGGCTTTGGGTAGACAATTGGATACTGGCCGCTTTAACACTGATCGGGATGTGGGTTGGGGCCTGAATATAGAAGGAGGTTGGCGTTTTGGTGATTTGTTTACGGCACTCTCAGTGACATTGGGTAACGGTATTAATAGTCTTATCTTCAGGGATGGGGGAAATGATGCGGTAGTTGATAATAACGGTTCTTTGAACTGGGTTGAATCCATCACCATTAAACCGAGTCTGAAGTATAGTTTGAATGAACGGTCCGATGTCCATTTATCCCTTGGGCGTTATATCTCCAATGAAAATCAATTTGGAAATGATGCGGATACACTGGATACTATTCATCTTGGTTATACATGGGCTCCCTGGCCAAGTACCCGGTTTGGGGTTGAGGTCGTTGGTCAGGACATTGACGGACTATCTGGTGACGATGATCGTAATACACAAGTCAAGTTCGGGGCGCTTAAAAACTTCTGATTCAAAATCCTGCTTTAACAGCTGTTTTATTTGTTAGACCTGCTTCACTCATTTCCCTTTTCCCAGTTTTATTCTCATCTTTTTGTCCTCATCCGTAGTTGTATCTTTATCTCTTTCCTGTCCTATCTTCGCACCAATTGTGGAGCAATCGAATAAAGTAGTAAAAAATCAATGAAGGGCGGGGTTTTTGAGCGAACCGGTTTTATCAGTTTAGCTCAGCGCGCCTCATTATTCGCAATCCTGATTTATGAATAACCCGATTGGTGACGCTGATGATGATTTGGATGCTGGGAAGTTCGAGGAATTTACGATCTGATGACTTGCTAGTCATTGGATAGGAATTTCGGTGTCAACGAATTAGTCGATTTATCCAATCACTGGAACTTCTCCAAACCGTCTGCTGAACCGTCTTTTGGGAAGCATGGTATCAACCAGCGCAGGTGGGGCTTTTTCTGTTACCGTCTCGTCTGGCTTTGTTTTTTCAATTTCAGCTGATTTGTTCGAAAACAGTGAAGTTTGTTCCTGACCTTTAGTTTTTATTGTGTTTTCGACTTTGGATTTTGATTTCGTTCGTGGCTTTGCTTTCGGGTTTCTTGGCGCAGGTTTGGCTCTGACGATATCCGCTAGCAAATCTTCTGTCAGTGTCTGCTTGGGTATGGAATGGCCAATGTGTTCCTCGATATCCATAATAGAATAAGCGTATTTTTCACAGACAAAGCTGATTGCCTCTCCACTTTCTCCTGCTCGAGCAGTTCGGCCTATCCGATGAACGTAATCATCAGCATCATTAGGTAAATCGAAATTGAAAACATGACTTACTTCTGGAATATGTAGTCCTCTGGCTGCTACGTCAGTCGCTACCAGGACAGACTCCTTTTGCGATTTAAACTTTTCCAGCAGTTTTTCCCTTTTTTTCTGTGGAACATCACCAGAAAGAGCCGCACTATTGATGCCGTTTGCGATTAAGGTATCACACACCGTTTCCACACTGTGTCTTGTATTGGCGAAAACCACAATCCGTCCTGGTTTTTGCTTTTTGATTAAATTGACCAGTAATGGAAGCTTTTCATTATCAGCAGGATAATAGCTGATTTCCTGTACTTTTTCGGCTACCACGTTTTCCGATTCGATCCTGATCTCGCTGGGGTTATTCATGTGTTCATAAGCTAACTCCATGACCCGGTAGGATAAAGTGGCGGAGAATAGCAGATTTAGTCTTGTTTCCGCTTTCGGCATTTTCCTCAAAAGAAACCGGATATCTTTTATGAAACCAAGATCAAGCATGCGATCTGCCTCGTCGAGTATGGCAACCTGGGTGATGCTTAGGTCGAACAAACGCTGTTTGAAAAAGTCAATCAGTCTTCCGGGAGTCCCAATGAGAATATCAACTCCATCATCCAGCATTTTCTTTTGTCCTTCATAATCAGTACCTCCGTAGGCGAGCCCCATTTTTAGTCCTGTGTATTTCGACAGGAGCAGAGCATCTTTATGGATCTGGATAGCTAGTTCTCTGGTTGGGGCTAGCACCAGAGCCCTTACCTGAAGCTTTGTCCTACTTTCTGGGGCGGGAGTTATCGTTAAATATTGGAAGCATGCCAGTAGGAAAGCGATCGTTTTTCCGGTACCTGTTTGCGCCTGACCCGCAACATCCGTTCCCTCCAGTGCAACTGGGAGGCTTTGCGCCTGGATAGGAGTACAGAACTCAAATCCGGCCTCCTGCAAGCCTTGCTGTGAGGGCTCAGACAAGTTGAAATCCGTAAATTTTTGATCTGTAAGATGGGTTTTCGACATTAGTGATTGTAAGTAACTTAAGACGGCGGTTTTATCAACCGATTTATTTTTATTCGAGGACTTGATTTAAATCAACGATAACTGCATATTCAATTTTTTAATGAATCAAATCTACAATATTCTCATGTCAAATCTAGTCTTACATGTTAGTGATGGAAATTTCGAAGAGTTGGTGCTCAATTCTCCGACGCCCGTTCTTGTTGATTATTGGGCTGAATGGTGCGGCCCCTGTAAGATAATAGCTCCCGTTCTTGATGAAATCGCTGAGGAAATGGGTAAAAGGATCACGGTGGTCAAATTGAATATTGATGACAATCCTGATACTCCTCCAAAATTCGGAATTCGTAGTATACCAACGCTGATGCTGTTTAAGGACGGTGAAGTCGAAGCAACTAAAGTGGGTGCTGTTAGCAAGGCACAGTTGATCGATTTTATCGAATCGAATATATAGGACTGAATATATCACGTCAGACTCTAATTCTTTTAACTACTTGGCAAATTATCCTAAATTTCAAGAGAAATGCACAACCAGAAATCTATCATCGTCATTTTCTGGCAATAGTTTAGACTAATTAAAGCTGAGTCGAATGACAGGTTTCAATTCTTTCTTAAGGCCTATCTTCTCTAATAGGTTCTCTGAGAACCTATCTTCTTTAGGGTTATTCAGGTTAAACCCCCGACTTTTTTAAGCCGCAATATTCATAATAAATTTGACATTCCGGGATAGACTCAGAGTGGTTCTCGATTTCCGGTTTTACAACTTGTGCGCTGGGGTTTTATTTTATCCAAACGAACTCTCAAATAGAATGCGAATAGTTGCGAGGAATAACAATTGTACGGAACACTAGACTTCTGCTTTGAAGCTATATATGATACACCAATAATATGCTATGTAGTCGCCCAGACTACATTCAGCAAAAATAAATACTTCCTAAATTCTGTAAGCTAGATTCTCCTACTAGACTCTTCCAGTTTAAACATTTCAACACGCCAGCCCGCTCGGGTGGCCCCCCCACGTACAACATAATATTCTTCTGCTATGCCAATTAGTCTCCTTGAGCTTAAATCCAAGTCTCCAACTGAGCTGGTTGAACTTGCCAGATCATTGAATCTGGACAATATCACCCGACTCCGCAAGCAGGATCAAATTTTCTCTATCCTGAAAGTGCAGGCAAGAAGAGGTGAGAAGATTATGGGCGAGGGGGTTGTTGAAATATTACAGGACGGATTTGGATTTCTAAGATCAGCTTCGGCTTCCTATTTGGCGGGTCCTGATGATATCTACATGTCACCAAGCCAGATTCGTCGGTTTAGTTTAAGGACTGGGGACACTGTTTCGGGGCAAATCCGACCGCCTAAGGACTCTGAACGGTATTTCGCGCTGCTAAAAGTCGAAGAAATTAACTACCAGTCTCCAGAAGAAGCTAGAAAGAAAATTCTGTTCGAAAACCTGACACCATTGCATCCAGATGAAGGACTTCGACTGGAAAGGGAAAACGGCTCGAATGAGGGTCTGACTGGCAGGGTGATTGATCTTATCGCCCCTATAGGGAAAGGACAGCGCGGATTAATCGTTTCTGCACCGAAAACAGGAAAGACGGTGATGTTACAACAGATAGCGCAATCAATTACTTTTTTGCATCCGGAAGTCATGGTAATGGTCCTATTAATTGATGAAAGACCTGAGGAAGTGACAGAGATGCAGCGGACAGTCCGAGGGGAAGTTGTGTCCTCCACGTTTGATGAGCCTGCATCTCGCCATGTGCAGGTTGCAGAGATGGTTATTGAAAAGGCAAAACGTCTTGTTGAACATAAGAAAGACGTGGTAATCCTGTTGGATTCAATCACCCGTCTAGCCCGAGCATATAACACCGTCGCACCGGCATCTGGAAAAGTATTGACGGGCGGGGTAGATGCAAATGCCTTACAGCGGCCCAAACGTTTTTTTGGTGCTGCTCGTAATATAGAAGAGGGAGGGAGTCTTACGATTATGGCTACTGCTCTTATTGACACGGGTTCCAAGATGGATGACGTCATATACGAGGAGTTTAAGGGAACAGGAAACCTGGAGATTCATCTTGATCGGAGAATTGCTGAAAAAAGAGTTTATCCCGCGATGAACATTAATCGTTCAGGTACGCGTCGGGAAGAGCTATTAACCGATCCATCTGAGCTACAGAAAATTTGGTTACTAAGGAAGCTTCTTCATCCCATGGATGATCTTCAGGCTGCCGAGTTCCTGATAGATAAACTCAAAGCTACGAAGACCAATGAAGAGTTCATCAAGTCGATGAATCGCTAGTTAAAAAATGATCCAAAAGAGGGGAGATTTAGCTTGATTTGGCAAACAGTTTTATTTTATGATCACCGCCCCTACCGATCCCCTTATTTTGGGATTGCATAAGAATTTCCAGGAGACCGCTATGAAAGCAGACATTCACCCGGCATATACCGATATCAAGGTGGCTTGCGCTTGTGGTAATAGTTTTGAAACAAAATCAACTTTATGCAAAGAATTGAACGTTGAGGTTTGTTCGGCTTGCCATCCTTTTTATACCGGGAAGCAAAAAGTGATGGACACCGCGGGACGTGTTGGTAAATTCCAGGCCCGATACAAAAGAAAATGATTGTTATCGATCTGTATTAAGAAAGGCGCATTATGCGCCTTTTTTCTTGCCTTCTTCTTTTGGTCTAAACTTCTCCATATCAAGCTTCACTTTCAATAAAAGCGCTCGATTTTTTATACTTTATGGAGCCATTTTACCCTGGTTCGTTTTCCCTTGGCTCATTTTGCCACTGTACCGTGTTTCGAGTCCTTGCTGAACAAATTTTATGACAATATTCACCATTGAGCAAAAAGCAAATCTGATTTCAGGTCTTTTTGAACAAGCTGGACTATCTTATGGTCATGGCGTAGATAACGCCTGGGATGAAGCTGTTTGGGTCATTTTAAAATCCATTGGTTTTCCTATGGAGAACAATGAGATTGACTGGGAGCAAGTGTTGGATGTCGAACAGATAAATCAAATAGATGTGCTTGTGGAGAAACGGATTCGTACTCGTCTCCCATTTGCGTATATCGTAAATGAAACCTGGTTTGCGGGTTTAAAGTTCTACGTCGATCAAAGGGCTTTAGTCCCCCGGTCATTTCTGGGTGAATGGATTCCTGATGGTTTTGAACCGTGGATTGACTCAACGAGTATTCACTCCATTCTTGATTTGTGCACAGGATCCGGGTGCATTGCCATTGCATGTGCGACATACTTTGAAGGAGCAAGTGTCATTGGCAGTGATATTTCAAAAGAGGCTCTAGTGGTTGCTGAAACCAATATTCGTAATCATTCCCTGGAGCATCGGGTGACGCTGAATTGCGGTGATCTATTCGAAGGCATTGATAAAAAGTTTGATCTTATTGTTTGTAATCCTCCTTATGTATCCGATGAGAGAATGCGGAATCTCACAAAGGAATATTTGCATGAACCCGATCTCGCACTTCGTTCGGGAGCCGATGGTCTGGATTTTATTCAGCGGTTAATGATGAAGGTTGGGGGATGTCTAAATGATAATGGTGTTCTTATTCTCGAAGCTGGCTCTGCTTCCTTTGCATTGGAAAAGGCATATCCTTTGGTTCCTTTTACCTGGCTAAGTACCGCACATGATGAAATGGTTGTTCTCGTTATTTCGGCTGAAGAAATATCTCAATATTTCAGCTAATTCACGGGTTCAAGTAGTTATATTGATGTTATCTTTTT
>JAALKB010000237.1 GCA_011088265.1 Gammaproteobacteria bacterium | reverse complement strand
GATCTGGAATGATGTGGTGCCTGGATCAATCCACTATCCTCAAGATCGGACATTACATTTCTAATCGTAGCAGGGCTCAGCGACAGGTCAGAGTCCTGTGCAACAGTGCGCGAGCCTACGGGGGTTCCTTCTTCAACATAACGTTGAATTAGCCCTTTAAGCACAGCTTGAGCGCGATCACTCAAATCAAACTCATCTTTTTCACTCATAAAATACAGGTATTAGAATGCTGTTTTATAGCCCATGAGAAAACACGCTGACGCTACCAATCCCACGTACGAAATGTCAAGATTGTTTTTTGTTCGATTCTGCATATACTGCTGGTCAGTTTCCGGGACATATTGATTATTTCGGGGATCAACCCAAAATGCTAAACCCAGCACACTTCTGATCTTTCAGTGGCAACGACAATCGAGCTCGATTCGAATAGCCTGATCGTCAGGGTCTGATCATCAATGGTCATCAATGGAATGTATCGTCAGCAGAGTATATGGAAATACATAGTGGGAATACATCGCGCAATCCTCATGATTCCGCCATTACTTACCCAGGTTACACTGATATGTCAGATCCAGACTCTCTTTTCGCCAACCCTATTCGGTTTTCAGAACAATAAACTAATATATAATATCTGTTTAAGATAGTGTGCCTACTGTGAAAATTAATCAAGTTGGTTTATTCGGAAAGTTTAATGATAGCAGTGTCGCTGACGCGGTCACTGAAGTTCGTTCTGTGCTTGAGAATAAAGAGATTAAAGTACTGCTTGGCAACACCACTTCCTCAGACATCCCCGGTGAACGTTTAGACACTCAAAGCAGTCCTCTTGGTGAGCTAATTGACATTGCCATTGTGGTGGGGGGGGATGGAACCATGCTAAATGCCGCTAGAAACCTCGCGGAACACGATATTCCTGCTGTTGGGGTCAATTTAGGCAGATTGGGGTTTCTCACTGACATCGCACTACAGGATATCTCTAGTGGATTCGATTCGATTATACAGGGGGATTACCATCTTGAGCCCCGAACAATGTTACAGACCATAATTATGGAAGGAGAAGAACAGGTTTTTAAAGGAATTTCTCTAAATGATGCTGTGGTATCGAAGGGTAACACGGGAAGGTTGATCGAATTTGAAATTCGCGTAAATGGACAATTTGTCAGCCACCCCAGAAGCGACGGAATTATCGTCGCGACACCGACAGGATCTACCGCTTATTCCTTATCTGCCGGAGGACCCATTATTTATCCTAACCTTCCCGTCCTAAGTATGGCGCCTATCTGCCCCCATACCCTCAGTAATCGGCCCATTGTTCTTGGCGAAGATGCAGAAATTGAACTATCAAAGCTGAAAGTTGCTGAAACCCACGCCAACCTTGCACTGGACGGCTTAATCAGTTTTCAACTTGGTGGTAGTGAAACCATACTGATTAAAAAGGCCGTCAAAAAACTACTTATGATCAGGATGAACCAACATAATCATTTTGAGACTTTGCAATCCAAACTTGGTTGGAATGGATGATTGACTGGCTGCAAATTCGGAATTTTGCCATAGCGGAAAAGGTTGATCTGGAATTTGAGTCCGGGCTAACGACCGTTACAGGTGAGACTGGTTCGGGAAAATCCATCATTGTTGACGCCATTGGAATCCTACTTGGAGACCGTGCTGACAATGGACTCATTAAGCACTCCCAAACCACCGCAGAGTTGCAAGTCGGATTTGAACTTCCTAACGAGCACACGGCATTTACATGGCTGGAAGAGCAAAATCTGAAAAATGAAAATGAGTGTATTCTCCGAAGAACAATTCGAAGAGATAAATCCAGTCGAGCATTCATCAATGATCACGCTGTCACCGTTTCCCAACTCAAGCAACTGGGAAAAGAGTTAGTCGATATCCATGGCCAAAATGAGCATCATTCCTTACTTCATCGACAAACCCAAAGACAGCTCCTTGACACGGCCGCAGATAACGGAAGTCTGATCAGGGAACTGGACACGATATATCAGACTCTAACCGATTTGCAGGCTCAAATTGATCAGCTCAATAGCGAAAGCCAGTCTACCCAGGAACGAAAAGACCTGTTGGCTTTTCAGTTAGAGGAGCTCGACGCGCTCAATCCAACTGCCGGTGATTGGACTGAACTGGAGCAAGCACAAAAAAGGGCTCACCATGCAAAAGAGCTTACCGCGGGAACACAACTGGTAGCCACTAAACTTTATGACGACGAAAATCAAAACGTCAATAGCATTTTGTCTCACTGCCACCAACAACTACAGCAGCTCAGCCAATACGATGATACCTTGATCCCTATCGCCACTATGCTGGAAGACGCAAGAGTGAATGCGGAAGAAGCTGCTACCCAGTTGCGGGACTTTTTCGAAGGAAATGGGCTTGATGAAGAAGAGTTAGACCGTATTGAAGAACGGTTTTCGACTTATCACCATTTAGCCAGAAAGCACCGACTGCAACCTCAGGACCTATCAGAACATATGGAAGGCATGAAAACCGAACTTTCTAACCTAAAGGACCCAGAGGCAGAACTCACCAGGCTTTTCGAGCTTCAATCCATATCACAGGATGGTTATCATGTTCTGGCTGGGAATATTTCAAAAAACCGGAACAGCCATGCTACTCGACTGTCGAAGGAAGTAACGGAAATCATGCAGGAGCTCGGTATGAAAGGGGGTACATTTGATATCCGACTAATACCCAATGAACCCGACACCTTCACACGTTATGGCAATGAATCCGTGGAGTTCGTTGTCACTGCTAACGCTGGTCAACCTCTTGCCCCATTGAGTAAGGTGGCGTCTGGGGGAGAATTATCTAGAATATCGCTGGCCATCCAGGTCATTCTTGCAAAACAGGCCCAGACTCCAACGTTAATATTCGATGAAGTAGACGTCGGCATCGGTGGTAGCGTCGCCGATGTTGTGGGAAAAAAACTTCGCGATTTAGGCGAGTCCACTCAGGTGATCTGCATAACACATCTCTCTCAGGTTGCAGCTAAAGGTAATCAACAATTTAATGTATCAAAAGGTGGCGAAGGCACAGTAAAAGCCCAGGTGATCGAACTTGAGGGACATGATCGAGTGGTAGAAATTGCCCGAATGACCAGCGGATCGAAACTAACTGAGCAGTCACTCGCCCACGCCAGGGAGATGTTGGACCAGGCATGAACACACAGAAAGCCGATAAAGGATATGATATTGTGCCTGCGTCGCTAGATGATGTGCCAGGCATATTTAGATTACTCCAGTTCTATAGCGACCAGGAAGTTTTGCTACCTCGACCAGAAAGCGATATCTATCGCTCACTCAGAGACTTCCGTGTTATTCGTCGGGACCAAACAGTAATTGCCTGTGTAGCATTGCTCATCTACACCGAAGAACTTGGGGAAGTTAGAAGCCTTGCAGTGGACCCTGAATATCTCAATTGCAGACTGGGTTATCGTTTGGTTCAGCACATAGAAAACGAAGCCCAGCGCCTGGGTTTGAAGAAATTGATGGCTTTGACCTATGTCGAAGATTTTTTCAGAAAGCTGGACTTTAATGTGGTAAAAATGAGCGTCTTACCCGAAAAGGTATGGGGCGCTTGCATCAACTGCCATAAGTTTCGTAATTGTGATGAAATAGCGGTCCTGAAATACATTAACCAGAAAAAGACTCCAAAAGAAAACTGATGAAAAAAAAAGCAATCACCTTTGTTTTTTCTTTGCCCATTCTAATTGGTTTGATTGGCATATCTGGGTGCAGCGTTTACCGGGTTGATATCCAGCAAGGCAATGAAATTACCGTTGCTATGGTGGAAAAACTCGAAATGGGCATGTCACAGAGAGCAGTCACCCGAGTTCTGGGCTTCCCATTGATTAATGACCCCTTTCATAAAGATAGATGGGATTACTTCTATTACAAACGAGAAGGAAGTACAGGTAAGACTACACAGAAATTAGCGACACTTATTTTTAAGGATGGTAAATTGATAGAGGTCAAGGGAGATGTCGCCGAGTAACCCAGGATAAATCAAAGCCGCGGGAAGAGAGATCCCGGGAAGTTTTTGAATAAACAGATAGAGCGAACAAACAGATAGAGCCGATTTTAAACATCTACAGTTTTTAACATCTACACTGGGAATTTTAGGTCAAGCCTTTTACGTCGAATCATCAAATTGCTAAATCAATGAACTAACCTGGCAACCTTTTTCTGCCACTCTCTTATTACCTTATTCCTACTTTTTCGTTATTCCAGAACCAGCCAGGGACAGGTAGGAAGGTCAAGACATCCAGAGATACTTGCCAGAGATACCTGTCAGAAAGACCTATAACCCCCTGAAAGCACTATAAAAATTCCAAGGCGAACACGCCAACGAATATACCGTAGCCCGTGAATTAGAAATATTTTCCAATTATGGGTAAATTATGGACTAGTTAACAGAGATTCCAGCCTCTCCTAATAACTGTTCGACCGGCAAGTATCCTGGAATCACTTTCCCTGTGTCCAATATCATGGTTGGTGTTCCTCTTATTCCTATTTTTTGCCCTAACGCATACTGGTCTGCGACCGGATTCTTGCACTCAGCATGTGCGACCCTACCTCCGGATTTTGCGATGGTCATGGCTTGAATCTGATCGTCTGCGCACCAAACTGAAACGGCTTCCCGGTAACTATCCGATTCAAGACCGGCTCTTGGAAACATCATATACCTAACCTGCAATCCTTTTTCGTTTAGTTCGGTAACCTGCTGATGAAATCGCTGACAATAGCCACAATCCGTGTCAGTGAAAACAACGACATATCTTTCCGGATCACTACCCATTACAATCATTTCTTCCTCGGGGACTGATTTCATTGCCTCGGAAATTTGCTCATTTTTTCTTTCCTCTCCTAGATTGATACGCTCTTTCGTATTATAAACGTCGCCAATCATTAGAAATTCGTTCACGCTATAGACATACAACACCTGATTACCCGCGGTTACCTCAAACACACCTTCCATGGGGGCTTCCTGAATGGCTTCAACTTGCATGTTCGACGGCAACAATCTGGCGAGATTCTCTTCCATACTTGAGTCTTGAGCACCAGCAATCCCAGTGCGAAGACACAATATTCCCACTAGAAGAGAAACGGACAATTTTTTGATCATGATCATGGTTAACGACTATTTGTTAGTTTAATAT
>JAALKB010000015.1 GCA_011088265.1 Gammaproteobacteria bacterium | reverse complement strand
TAAGTAGGCAATTTGAATCTCTCCATCCCTACCCACTTCTTGCCCTTGTACTGACACGTAGTTTTCTGGAGCCTGACCACTTTGCAATCGAAGAGATGCAACAGCAACGTTGCCGCTTCCACAAACTGGGTCCTCCGGGACACCAACGGATGGTGCAAAGGTTCGAACCTTGTAAGTTTTGCCATCAGATGTAACTGCACCGATCACGACTCCGGTCGCTTCCAGACTATCGGAAAACGACTTTACCAGGGACTGGTTCGGCTGGAGATTTTTAATCGTTTCAGATGAGTCGATCAATGCGGTTACCCAAATAGGGCCGGCATCTATTTTGGCGGCAATCTTAATGGGTTCATCCAATCCCAGGGCTTTCGCAAATTGATCTTTTTTTGCCTCGGAAATTTCTTCCAGCCTGGGATTGGGCGACACCAGATAAACGCTGCCACTATCGGATCCAAAACGAATCTCAACCAGACCAGCGAGACAGTCTTGCTTAAGCGTTGTTCCTTGAAAATTATAGTGCTTTTGAACGGCTATTGCGGTCCCCAGCGTTGGATGCCCAGCAAATGGCATCTCCCCTTTGGGAGAAAAAATCCTTACTTTATATTGCCCTTCCTGTCTTTGAAAATTGCTAACAAATGTTGTTTCAGACAAATTGAGCCAGGAAGTCATCCGCTGCATTTGACAATCAGATAAGTGCTCTTCGCAGATAACGACAGCAACAGGATTACCCATAAATGACTCATCTGAGAAAACATCAATAACGTAATAAAACATCTTTGCCTCTATTGGATATTTTTTGTGCATCATAACAGTTGGATACGAGAACTCCCTCGCGCTGTTTTGCGCTCCTGATATCCATATTCTTAATGTTGTTAACAAACAACAATGCAACTACCTGGGTGTTATGGTTCGCCTAAAGCGAGAATCGGTGAATGGCGGCTATGAGGATGATAGTTAAGCTGTTCCAGTCTAATTCCAGTTTTCCCAAAAACGATTCATTTTTCGTATGGTCAGTTGCTCATCGACTAGGAATATACCTGCGGCGATAACCCCGAAAAACGCGATGTAGAGTAATCGTCTATGCTGGGACTTCACTTAAGGCTATTCTGGCGAAAAAGAATGGCCCTCCTCACACTACCCCAAATATAGTAATAGAAAACCAGAAGTGAGATTTTATTGAGCTTCGTTTTAGCTTACAGGTAGACCGAATCCAGGTTTTCGCTGATTAGATATATCGCGCAGGATTTAAATAGACTTGAATAAGTGAAGCTTATAGGTATTGTTCCCACACCACGGTTTTATGAATATAGTTTGGTGGTATACTTTATAGCCTGAGTATTGTTCTGGTTAATACTATGAACAGATTCTCTACCAATATTCTGGTGCTCGCTAACTCAATAACTGACTAGCGGGCTTTTTTATCTGTAGAAAATATTTTGACCCTGAACTTTTTGTTGCATGGGTCGGGTCTATTTACATCCAGGTGTCTGTGGCTATTTGTCTGTGACCCATTTTTGTTTTTGACCCATCGTTAACGGAGGAAGAAAGCGGTGCCACATCATTCGAAATTTGGTCTGTATGATTCGAGACATGAGCATGATGCATGTGGTGTCGGTTTCGTTGCTAACATTAAGGGAATCCGCAGTCACCAGATTGTTGCAAACGGATTGGAAATACTAAAAAACCTGACACATCGGGGAGCAGTAGGTGCTGATCCCATGGCGGGAGATGGGGCGGGAATTCTGCTGCAAATTCCGGATCTTTTTTCAGAAGGGCGTTGGATTTTGAGTTGCCAGAAATGGGTAAATACGCGGTTGGAATGATCTTTATGCCCAAAGACCGGGGGGCCAGAGCAGAAGTAAAAGGAGTTGTAGAGCGCTATATCCTGGGCGAGGGACAGAATGTCATTGGCTGGCGGGAGGTGCCAGTAAATAATGAAAACCTTAGCTATAGCGTATTGCCAACGGAGCCAGCTATTTGGCAGGTTTTTATAGGCGCTGGGGGGAGTGCTTCGGATCAGGATAGTTTCGAAAGAAATCTGTTTGTGATTCGAAAGCAGATCGAAAGGCGAATCAGTGGATCGGATATACAGGAAAAGGATGACTTCTACATTCCTACCCTGTCGTCAAGGGTGGTGAACTATAAAGGTATGCTCCTTGCTGGCCAGGTGGGTGATTACTATCCTGATTTAGTGAGTCCTGATGTTGATTCCGCCCTGGCGCTAGTGCATCAACGTTTTTCCACGAATACCTTTCCGACCTGGGAGTTGGCTCATCCATTCAGGATGATTGCTCATAATGGGGAAATTAACACGTTACGTGGAAACATCAACTGGATGGCTGCACGGAAGAGCACAATGTTCTCAGATGTTCTGGGTAGCGATCTGGATAAAGTCTGGCCTCTAATCTCCGAAGGGCAATCCGATTCTGCCGCATTCGATAACGCATTGGAGCTATTGGTCGCGGGAGGCTATTCGCTGGCCCATGTGATGATGATGTTAATTCCAGAAGCGTGGTCAGGTAATCCCTTGATGGACCCAGAGCGCAAGGCCTTTTATGAATATCACGCGGCATTGATGGAACCCTGGGATGGGCCTGCCGCGGTTGCATTTACAGACGGGAAACAGATTGGTGCTACTTTGGATCGTAATGGTCTAAGACCCGCCAGGTATTTGATTACTAAAGATGACATGGTGTTAATGGCGTCGGAAATGGGAGTGTTGGATATTCCAGAGGAGAATATCAAAAAGAAATGGCGGCTCCAGCCAGGGAAGATGTTTCTTATTGACATTGATCAGGGGAGAATTATTGAAGATGAGGAGATCAAAAGTGATTTGTCCAAGGCAAAAAATTACCAGGAGTGGCTGAATCGAACTCAAATTGAATTGAGTTCTCTGCGTTTGGCGGTGGGTGCGATGTCCCCGGATCCAGAGACGTTGCTCCGGACCCAGCAGGCTTTTGGGTATACACGGGAAGATTTGACTTTTCTGCTAAGACCAATGATTGCTCTTGGGGTTGAAGCGACGGGATCCATGGGAACAGATGTCCCTCCGGCAGTATTATCGAGTCGTGCAAAGCATCTGTCGCATTATTTTAAGCAGAACTTTGCCCAGGTCACTAATCCACCAATCGATCCCATGCGGGAAGAACTCGTGATGTCATTGCTATCTCTGATTGGACCTCGCCCTAACCTGTTTGGTCTAAGTGATGGTGGTCAGGAAATGAGGCTGACTGTGCCTCAACCTGTATTAACCAACAATGAACTAGAAAGGGTGCGCCAGATCGAAGACCATACCAATGGTGCATTTAGAACCCATACCCTGAATATCTGTTATCCCGCAGAGTATGGAATAAAGGGGATGGAAAATGCCCTGGTGGTGCTTTGCGAAAAGGCTGAAAGAGCGGTCTTGCAGCGCGGCTTCAATATTTTGATTCTTTCTGATCGTAGAATGGACATCGACAATATTGCAATCCCGGCATTGCTGGCAACATCCGCGGTTCACCACCATTTGATTAGGAAGGGGTTGCGTACGGAGTCTGGTTTGGTTATCGAAACAGGAGCTTGTCTGGAAGTGCATCATTTCGCCACATTAGCTGGCTATGGTGCGGAGGCTATCAACCCATATCTCGCATTCGATAGTGTGAACTCCCTGATTCGAGAAGTGGACGAAGAGCTGGGTTTCGAGGAAGCACAGGCCCGTTACATTAAAGCCGTCAACAAGGGTTTGAAAAAGGTGATGTCAAAAATGGGAATTTCCACCTACCAATCCTATTGTGGTGCCCAAATTTTTGACTGTGTCGGGCTTTCCAACGACTTTGTAGACAGGTATTTCACAGGTACGACAACAAGAATCGGTGGCGTTGGGCTAGAAGATGTTGCAATGGACGTCTTTTCCTGGCATGACAATGCGTTTGGAAATAGTCCTCTGTATCGTGATTTGCTGGATGCAGGAGGAGATTATGCCTTTCGCTTACACGGTGAAACCCACATATGGAATCCAGAGACAATCACGAAACTCCAGCATGCGACCAGAGCAAACAATAGTAAAACTTTTGGCGAGTTTTCGAAGTTGGTCGATCAACAGGATAGGCAATTGCTCAATTTGCGAGGATTGTTTGAGTTTGATTGGGCAGACACTGCGCTTCCATTGGAAGAAGTTGAGCCAGCATCAAAGATCGTGAAACGTTTTGCCACCGGGGCGATGTCCTTTGGTTCCATTTCCCATGAAGCGCATTCAACCCTTGCAGTGGCAATGAATCGCATCGGCGGCCGCTCCAACACCGGCGAAGGTGGCGAAGAAGAAGCCCGGTTCAAGCCGCTTAAGGATGGCTCAGGAAACCCTCAGCGCTCAGCTATCAAACAGGTTGCCTCTGGTCGTTTCGGAGTTACGACGGAATACCTGGTGAATGCCGATGACTTGCAGATAAAAATGGCTCAAGGTGCTAAACCAGGCGAAGGTGGACAGCTACCCGGGCATAAAGTAAATGAACAGATAGCGTCTGTTCGACACTCTACTCCCGGTGTTGGTCTAATATCTCCGCCGCCTCACCATGACATATATTCCATCGAGGATCTGGCTCAGCTGATTCATGATCTTAAGAATGTTAACCCAGGGGCGCGAATATCGGTGAAGTTGGTATCCGAGGTAGGGGTGGGAACGGTGGCCGCGGGAGTATCAAAAGCCCATGCAGACCACGTCACTATTTCTGGATATGAAGGTGGCACAGGGGCAAGCCCATTAACATCTATCAAGCACGCAGGGTCTCCCTGGGAGCTTGGCCTTGCGGAAACGCACCAAACATTGGTGTTGAATAATCTACGGGGACGGATCTCGGTTCAGGTAGATGGCGGTTTGAGAACGGGTAGGGATGTTGCGATTGGGGCATTGTTGGGCGCAGATGAATTTGGGTTTGCTACGGCGCCACTGATTGTCCAGGGTTGTATCATGATGAGGAAGTGCCATCTCAATACCTGCCCGGTAGGAGTTGCGACTCAGGATCCGGAATTAAGAAAGAAGTTCACAGGCCAGCCTGAACACGTTATCAATTATTTCTTTTTCGTCGCTGAGGAATTACGTCAAATTATGGCGAAAATGGGATTTAGAACAGTGAACGAAATGATTGGCCAGGTTGATCGCCTAAAAACCCGAGAGGCGATTAAACAATGGAAGGCAAGAGGATTGGATTTCTCAGCAATGTTAGCGAAACCAGAAGCAGCTGACGGCGTGGATATACGCCAGACTCAGTTTCAGGACCATGGTTTGGAGAAGGCGCTGGATCACAGAATGATTGAGCAGGCGAGATCCGCTATTGATACTGGCAGCCCGGTACAAATCAAAACATCCATCACGAATGCGAATCGTACCTTTGGTGCTATGTTGTCCGGAGAAGTTGTCAGAAAACACGGTCATCAGGGTTTGGCAGATGACACCATACATATCAAGGTGGATGGGACGGCAGGGCAATCGTTTGGTGCCTGGCTGGCAAAAGGAGTGTCTATTTCGTTGGAAGGTGAGGCCAACGATTATGTTGGAAAGGGTTTGTCCGGAGGAAGAATTGCTGTTTATCCGTCAGAAAATAGCGGTATTAGTGACCCTCGGAAAAATATCATCGTTGGGAATACTGTGATGTATGGTTCAATTTCTGGTGAGGCCTATTTTAATGGTGTGGCGGGAGAAAGATTTTGTGTTAGAAATTCGGGTGCTGCCTCAGTGGTGGAAGGAGTAGGGGACCATGGTTGTGAATATATGACAGGTGGTATTGTGGTTTGTCTTGGATCTACAGGCAGGAATTTTGCGGCGGGGATGTCCGGTGGAATTGCTTATATATTGGATGATGACGGTCAGTTCGAGAGTCGGTGTAATATGGAAATGGTGGAACTGGAGTCGGTTAAAGAAGACTCAAAAATCGTTGACCTAACAGACATGCTTTCTTCGGATGAGGCGCGGCTTAAGTATTATATCGAGCGGCATCAGCATTATACGAATAGCGAAATCGCGAAAACCATTCTGGAACATTGGTCTGAATATCGTTCCCGGTTCGTCAAAGTGATGCCAATAGACTATCGAAACGCATTGGAGCAACGCCGTGAGAGTGCTGCAACAAAACTAGATGCACCCCAGTCTCTAGAGGAGAATAAAGAGGTGATTCATGGGTAAGGTTAATGGGTTTATCGAGATAGATCGCAAAGATCGGAAATATGAATCGGTCGAAAGTCGAAAACTCCATTTTAATGAATTTGTTATTCCTCTGACTAATGGTGAGCTCAGGGCACAAGGTGCCCGCTGCATGGATTGTGGCATTCCTTTTTGTCACATGGGTTGCCCGGTTAATAATATTATTCCCGATTGGAATGACCTGGTTTATCGCGATGATTGGAAAACTGCGAGCGCCGTGCTTCATTCCACGAATAATTTTCCGGAGTTTACCGGAAGAATATGTCCGGCTCCCTGTGAAGCTTCCTGCACACTAAATATTGATGATAATCCTGTAACCATCAAAACGATCGAATACAGTATCGTTGAAAGAGCATGGGAAGAGGGCTGGATTCAACCTCAAATACCGAAACACCGAAGTGGAAAAAAGGCCGCGGTGATCGGGTCTGGACCAGCGGGATTGGCGTGCGCACAGCAACTTGCCCGGGCAGGTCATACTGTCTCCCTGTATGAAAAGCAGCCCCGTAGCGGTGGGTTGCTGAGATATGGGATTCCAGATTTTAAACTGGACAAAAAAGTAATCGATCGTCGCATGGCTCAAATGAAGGCAGAAGGCGTGAAGTTTCATAGTGGAACTCACATTGGTGTCGACATTCCAGTGGAGTGGATGCTAGAAAACTTCGATGCCGTGATTCTCGCGGGCGGTTCCGAAAAGCCGCGGGATCTGCCCGTCCCGGGGCGTTCTCTGAATGGGGTTCATTTCGCTATGGATTTTCTGCGCAGCAATACGCGAAAGGTTCAAACGAATACTGTTGTTGATCAAGAATACATTTCAGCAGAAGGAAAACATGTTGTGGTTATCGGCGGCGGTGATACGGGTTCGGACTGTATTGGAACCTCTTTGAGACAAAAAGCCCAATCAGTTACTCAAATTGAAATCCTGTCCCAACCTCCCGAAAAAGAAGACAAGGCGCTAACGTGGCCAAACTGGCCACACAAAATGCGCACTTCATCTTCCCAGGAAGAAGGTTGTGATCGGATGTGGGACGTCATGACAAAAGAGTTTGTTGATGATGGGTTGGGTAATCTCTGCGCTGTTAAATGCATCAAGGTTGCGTGGGATAACGTGGACGGCCAATGGGAGATGAAAGAAATAGAGGGATCTGAATTCCAACTCAAAGCTGATCTGGTGACATTGGCCATGGGGTTTGTTCACCCTGTTCATGAGAATCTGCTGGAGGCTCTGGGTGTGGAAAAAGACGACAGAGGCAATGTTAAAGCCCAAACTCAAGGAGTAAATGCATACCAAACCAGTTTGCACGGCGTTTTTTCCGCAGGAGACATGCGTCGTGGACAATCCCTCGTGGTATGGGCAATTCACGAAGGTCGCCAATGTGCTGAAGTGGTTGATCACTATTTACGTACTCAAAAGGTCGTCGAGGGGTCATAGGGGTAATCTTAAAATAGGAAATCATGTGTTCTTTTACTTATCTGTGGGATACGACGACCCTGATTTAAGTTATCATCTGTCCTTTGCTCGTGCCCTTGACACTCTAACGGCACTCTAACGGCACTCTAACTCAATGACCTTGAAAAATGATCGATTGCTCAGAGCCTTGCGCCGAGAGCCTGTGGACTCTACCCCGGTTTGGATAATGCGCCAGGCGGGACGATACTTACCCGAATATCGGGAGACCCGAGCCAAGGCTGGCGATTTTCTGACTCTTTGTAAAACGCCAGAGCTGGCTTGCGAGGTAACCCTTCAGCCATTAAGACGGTTTGAGTTGGATGCTGCCATTCTTTTTTCCGACATTTTGACGATCCCTGATGCCATGGGACTGGGTTTGACCCTCAACGAGGGTATTGGGCCACGTTTTTCAAGACCACTTCGTTCGTCGACGGACGTAGAAAGATTACCCGAGGTTGACGTTATCACTGACCTTGCTTATGTGACCGACGCAGTCAAAATGATTCGCCATGAGCTCCATGGTGCTGTACCACTCATCGGCTTTTCTGGCAGCCCCTGGACGCTGGCGACTTACATGGTGGAAGGGGGAGGGAGTAAGGATTTCCGCCGGATCAAATCCATGATGCATGATCAACCTGCCGTGGCTCATGCATTGTTACAGAAAAATACAGATGCAATTATCAACTATCTTAAAGCGCAAGCCGCCGCAGGGGTTCAATCGATAATGCTATTTGATACCTGGGGAGGTGTTCTTTCCACGCCGGATTATGCAGATTTTTCCTTGGGTTATATGGCGCAAATTGTGGCTGCATTAAAGTCAGATGATATTAGCAGGGATATCCCTGTTACCCTGTTTACCAAAGGAGGAGGGCTGTGGCTGGAGAAAATTGCAGATACAGGTTGTGATGCGGTCGGGCTGGATTGGACCATACCACTGTGCGATGCATACAGGCGAATCGGCGACAGGGCCGCACTTCAGGGCAATATGGATCCCACGGTTTTATACGCTTCAGATGCCAAAGTACAACAGGAGGCCACCAGAATTCTCAATGAAATAGGAGGGGCAAACGGCCACATATTTAATCTGGGGCATGGCATTCACCCTCAAATTGAACCCAATCGAGTCAAAACTCTTGTGGACACAGTGCATTCAGTAAGCGCATCCATCCGCAACGGCTAGGAGTTCCAGGGTAGGGAGGCCCAGGGGGAGTGCCTGTTAAGTGACTGTTAGCGGAGTGCCTGTTAGCCCAGTCCTGGGTGGTAGCTGTGGGGTGGTAGCTGTGGGTAGCTGGTGACTCGTCTGCTTTCAATTCTCTCCTTATTCGGTCTCTTCTTATTCAGTTGCCTTTAACTGGCTTTTTTCGAATTTTGCGAGTTGTTCTTCGGATACTTTTTCCTGGTATTGGGTTTTGTATTCACTAAATGGCATACCGTAAATTATTTCACGTGCCTGATCGTAATCAATATCTATGTCGTGTTCTTTCGCAGCCCCGGCATACCATTTCGAAAAACAGTTACGACAAAAATATCCCAAATTCATCAGATCGATGTTCTGTACCTCGGGGTGGGTCTGAAAGTGAGCGATCATTTTTCGAAACACTGCTGCTTCGATTTCTGTTCGGGTTTTATCGTCAATGTTCATGATCTTTTGCCTTTTATGTGAATAGGAATCGGAAATCTGGACAGAAGTAACCGATCAATAAGTTACTAAACCCGGCCCTAGGGGTGACCAAAGGGTGGACAGGGTCGCCCTGTTCTATTTTGCCATCCGTTGGGCTGCTTTCTTTAAGAGTAGGTTAGAACGGTAACGCCCCTGGGCAATTTCCACTAGAACGACGGTCCCAATCACAAAATAGAAGGTGGACTTGCTCATTGGTTCGATGGCATGTCCTGCGATTTTGAGATGAGACAGGTGACCACCATCAGCCAACAGCATGATGCCAACGATGAAAAGTATAAATAGCCCGATGACTTCATACATGCGGTTCTTCTCAAGAAACTTGGCCACATGATCGGACAGCCAGATCATCAACAAACCACCAATAACGATTGCCAGCGCCATAACCGCGAAGACATCGGTCAGCGCCATGGCGCTTAAAATGGAGTCAAACGAGAAAACAACGTTCATGATGACGACTAATGAAAGTGTTTTGGCGAAAGAAGCACTCTCTTTATTCGTGTGACCAAGTTCATCGAGTAACAACATGTGGGTGATTTCACTAATTGCGGTATAGATGATGAAAACACCGCCAACAAGAACGACCAGGCTATGCAGATTGAAGGTGGCTTCGATGATTCCTGGAAGCTGGATGGAGAAAAAGGGGTCTTTGAAAAGACTGAGGACTTTGACGACCACTAATAGAAGAACAATACGAAGGGCAACCGCTAAAGCAATGCCCAAACGCCGAATGGAAGCTTGCTGATGTGGTTTAACCCGCTTTGATTCCAGCGAAATGTATAATAGGTTGTCGAATCCGAGCACGGCCTGCAGCAATATCAACAGTAGCAGATTGATCAGGTTTTCAGCAGTCAATATTTCCATTTTTATAAGTACCAGAGAGCGAAAGCGCCTATGGTACTACTAGATGGTGGATTGGAAAACCCGATCCAACTTATTTACCTGATTAATCGGCTATTTGATATACTCTGCTACGCCACTAGCGTTCCACTTCACATATGCCCCCCCTACAAGTTATTGATCATGCCCGCTCGGTAATAGAGATCGAAACTGCCGCGATATCTGCATTGTCTGACCGTCTTGATTATCGATTTGAAAAAGCATGCCAAATGATTCTGGAATGTCCGGGTCGGGTGGTCGTCATCGGCATGGGTAAGTCTGGGCACATTGGGGGGAAAATCGCCGCTACGCTAGCGAGTACCGGAACACCTTCCTTTTTTGTGCATCCGGGGGAAGCTAGCCACGGTGACCTAGGAATGATTACCCCAAAAGATTTAGTTATCATGATATCCAATTCCGGCGAGACGGTAGAAATTGTTTCGATTCTTCCCATCGTCAAAAGGCTCGGAGTTCAGACCATCGCGTTGACCGGAAAAATGAACTCCACACTGGCAAGTCTGTGCGATGCATCTCTCGATGTTAGTGTGGACAAAGAAGCCTGCCCCCATAATCTCGCACCCACTGCAAGCACCACGGCAACACTGGTGATGGGCGATGCGTTAGCCGTGGTAGTGCAGCGCCAAAGAGGATTTTCCGCCCAGGATTTTGCACGAACCCACCCAGGCGGTGCGCTGGGGCGTCGGTTATTATTATATGCATCAGATATTATGCATAGCGGTGATGAACTGCCTTTGGTTGGACAGAATGCAACCATGCATGAGTTGCTATTGGAAATGACATCGAAATCACTGGGTATGGCAGGAGTCGTGGATGATGACGGTCGGTTACTGGGGATGTTTACCGATGGTGATTTGCGACGAACATTGAATGATAGAATCGACATATACAAAAGTGGCGTAGTTGATTTGATGTGCCGGGAGCCATTAACAATCCGGGACGACATGTTGGCAGAAGAAATCGTTAAGCTAATGAGGGAACACGCGCAGTATGGATTGCATGCACTCAATAGCGTATTCGTTGTCAATGAGGATGGTCTCGTTATTGGTGCATTAAATACCTATGATCTACTCCGGGTTGGAGTCATCTAGCTTGTTTAGCTTTTCGAAAATAGTTTATTGAAAATAAAAGACAGTTATGGAAAATAAGCAAAATATTCTGCTCATTTCTGTTTTTCTGCTGCTGGCCGGATTATCTGCCTGGCTCCAGTTCGGATTGCTGGAGTCTTCGGATGAAGAAATTGCGGAGTCCGAAAAAAATGATCCGGATTATTATGTTGAAAATTTCACCTCCCAGGGGATAGATAGTCTGGGGCGAAGCTATGAAATTATTTCTGATCGATTGGTTCATTATCCCGTGGGGGATAGGGTGTTATTGGATAACCCCATAATCATCCAATACGAGTCTGATGGAACTGCTCGTCGTGTTTCTGCGGAATCCGGATGGCTTTATAATAATCGACGTACAGTTTTGCTAACCGGTAATGTACGTGTCATCGAGGGTGGATCCGATAATAGTGTAGGCGGTGTGGCGTCTACGAAGAAAATGGTTATTCATCTGGATCAAGATAGAGGCTAATGAATATGTTATATCGATTTTTATTTTTGATATTAAGCGCAGTTATCATTCAACCGGTATTCGCGCTGGATAGCGATACGGAACAACCGGCAATGCTGGACGCCGATGATTTCGAGATCGACCTGAGTACTGGGGTAAGAATTTATCGGGGCAATGTGGTATTTCGACAGGGCAGCATTCGCATCGAGTGTGATGAGCTGGTTACCCACCTGAATGATGAAGGTGGATTAGACAAAGGTGTTTGTACTGGAAGCCCAAGCCGGTTCAAGCAGCGTCCGGAAGGTTCCAAAGATGATGTGATTGGGGTCGCTAGAAAAATAACCATGGATCAAATTGAAGAGGTTGTTGTGCTCAGAAGTCAGGCTAAGGTCAGCCAGGGTGGAACTCAGATTAGCGGTCGATTAATTACCTATGATCTTGTAACCGAAAAAGTCAAAGGAGGTGGAAACCAGACTGCTGGCACCAAGAAAAATGATAGCGGTGAAGCATCGAGTGATGATTCTGACAATGCAGACCAGGGTGCCAGTCGTCCAAGTCTGGTGATCCAGCCTCGCAAAAAGAAAAAAGGATAGCCCATGGTGGAAGCAGGGGTCTGTCACCCAATCTTAAGGAGAGTCCAACGTTGAAAACCTTGTCAGCCGTGGGATTGGTCAAAAAATATAAACAATCCACCATCGTTAATGGTGTCAATATCAGCGTTTCTGACAATGAAGTAGTGGGTTTATTGGGAGCAAATGGAGCTGGTAAAACAACCAGCTTCAATATGATTATAGGTTTGGTTCGACAAACAGAGGGTTCCATACTGTTGCAGGGCGAGGACATCTCCAATCTACCCATGTACGAACGAGCGAGAAAAGGAATTGGCTATCTGCCCCAGGAGCATTCAGTTTTTCGCAAGCTAACCACTGAACAGAATATTCTTGCAGTGCTTGAAGCAACTGGTCGTTATACTCGGGAAGAAAGGCAGGAAATCAGTGAAGGGCTCATGCATGAATTCGGTATTTATCGGCTCAAGGATAATTTGACCATTATGCTTTCTGGTGGGGAGCAGAGACGGGTTGAAATTGCCAGGGCGCTCGCCTTGGGGCCCGCTTTCATTTTGCTTGATGAGCCATTTGCTGGCGTTGATCCCATTGCGGTCAGGGATATTCAACATATTATTGGTGTGCTAAAAAATCGTGGCATTGGTGTTTTGATTACTGACCATAACGTCCGGGAAACCCTGGGTATTTGTGATAGGGCTTATATTCTTCACCAGGGAGAGGTGCTTGTATCGGGCTCACCAGAGAAGATAATGAATGATGAACAGGCTCAGGAGGTGTATTTGGGGAGGGATTTTCATCTTTGATTTTCCCTTTTTCAGGGAGCCTTAAAACTTCGCTGCGACTGTAGCAGAGTGAAAATCTAACGGGGTCGCAGGGTTGTCATACCTCACTTTGTTCTTTTGGTTTGTTTCTTTTTCTGGGTTTTTCTCTGAATTTTTTCCCAGAACCTTTCCCCTGAATCTTTTCCTGAGTCTTTTCCTGAATCTTTCGTTTATGGTCCAGGTGTTTGATGTGCCATCTATATTTCCATCCCTATCCCTTGCTCTTCTGTGCCAGGAGCTCCTGCGTCAGGGTTTTCCCAGTCTTATCCTGTTCAATCGTTATACCTAGAGCTCGTTTCCAATGATGCGCTCAATAACATGATGAACTATATGCAAACTTAATAAGTCTAGCATATAAAGTCCATGGTTTTTTTTTTCGCTAGAATTTGATCATTGAGCTGACTGTGAGGCAGGAACGGGACTGTTTTGAATCATTCTATTAAAAATTGCTTTGGGAATATGATAGTGGTCTCTTTCCGTAAGAATGAAGTTCAGTACCTTTGTTTTAGGTGTTCCGATGAAAAATGAAATCTGTTTTTCGAAAATATTCGCGTTGGCAGAGCTGTCTGGTCTGTCGGCTAATTCATGAGTCACAAAACTGGAGATAACTATGCAAATATCAATAACTGGTCAACATATGGATATCACTGATTCTCTGCACTATCACGTATCGGAAAAAGTAGAGAAAATCACGCGTCATTTTGACCACGTTACGAATACAAATGTGGTGCTACACGTAGAAAAAACCAGGCACATTGCCGAGGCCACTATTAATGCAAAAGGTGCTAAGATCCACGCTTCCAGCACATCTGATGATATGTATTCAGCGATTGATGCCATGGTTAACAAATTGGACAGCCAGGTTATAAAACACAAGGAAAAATTATCCGACCACCACCGTGATCAAGACTCGATAAAACAAATACCCGGATGACTCAAATTTCTACCGATCTGTCCCGTTCCGAAATAAACAGAGCTACCTTTAACGGAAACGTTATGACGGACGTCGCGCTTGATTATCTCTACAGACAGTTCGTTGTCATGGATTTGTGTGTTGCCAGTCGAAAGAGGTTGTTCGAAGAGCTGGCTCAACTCATAGTTGATAATAGCGACGCGGTATCAGAGTGCGACTGCATATTTAAAACGCTAAACGATCGCGAGCGTTTGGGAAGTACTGGGTTGGGTAAGGGAATTGCATTGCCACACGGTCGCCTTGAGGGAATTGATACTCCTATCATTGCGGCCGTAAAGCTAAAAGAAGCCATTGACTATGACGCTATTGATGATCAACCTGTCTGGATGGCTATTTGTCTTCTGGTTCCGGGTGATGCCAATGAAACCCATCTCAAACTTTTATCCAGGTTGGCCACCGGATTCGGGGAGGATGGGTTCATCGAAAAACTCAAACAGGCTGACTGCGCCGATGGATTGTACGAGCTCTTTCTAACCATCTAGCGATTATACTTCAGTATCAGCGATGAATAGTCGCCAGGACAATAGCCGTCAGGATCTGAAATCCATACATCCTGATTTGATCGTAGAAGGTCTTGCTGGAGTCAGGTGGTATGTCAGAACAACCAGGCATATCGATAGACAGCTCCATGCGATCCATCTGTTAGGGTATCTTAATCCACTCCGTGCCTCCTGCATTACCATTGTATCGGCTAGCGAGATGGAGTGGATGTATGCACAGACCGAACAGTCCCTAAGCGGGTGTGCCGTTTTTCGTGGAGAGATTGTGTCACTTGTCATTCTGTGTGCAGGCTGCGAAGCTAGTCCAGCGTTAGTAGCTGTTTGTGAGAGATATAATATTGCCTTGGTAAAGACCAGTGTGGGTGAGATAGAGGTGGTGGATTATCTAATGTCCCATCTACCAAAGCTAATCGCCTTGCGTAAGACGAAACATGGCGTATTCCTGGCAGTGATGAACACAGGTATATTGATTACTGGTTCTAGTGGCGTTGGTAAAAGCGAAGTGGCGATGGATTTGATTCAACGTGGACACCAACTGGTAGCAGATGATGCAGTGGACATATATAGAAGTGAGCAAAATGAGTTAGTTGGTGAGTGTCCGGCTACGCTTAGAGGCTACATTGAAATACGGGGATTGGGTATCATCAGTATACTCAAAATGTTCGGTCCTTCGGCGGTACTTGATTTCTATCGCTTGCAATTGATTATTGATTTGCAGGAAGCGACAGATTCCGAAGTAAAAAAAGTAGATCGATTGTCTCCAAGTCTTGAAATGAGAGATATTTTGGGGATCCAGATGCCTTGCCTAACCATGTTGGTTGCTCCCGGAAGAAATCTTGCGGTGTTGGTTGAAGCAGCGGTACGAAACCACCTGCTTCGGATGTCTGGAATGGATAGTGGTAAGGAGTTTTTGTTGCGACATGACGAAATAATGAAAAAGAAAACTGGGGTATGACTGCATTCTCTTCCGACACAATCATTGTAAGTGGACTTTCCGGCTCAGGAAAAAGTGTGGCGTTACAATCATTGGAAGACATTGGCTTCTATTGTATTGATAACTTGCCTGCGGTGTTGTTGCCTGAATTTACGAATTGCTTGCCCCAGGGAATTGATACGACTACAGAGTCTTTTCCCGGTGCCGCGGTAGGGATCGACTCCCGTAACCAGCATTTTCTCGAACAATTGGATACCAAGTTGGCAGAGCTGGAATCCCAGGGTAAACGCTGCCGTATTATTTTTCTGGAAGCCGAAGAGTCCAAGCTGGTTAGGCGATATAGTGAAACCCGCAGGAAACACCCACTTACAGATACCCGTACGCCACTGATTGAAGGAATACGATTGGAACGTCAATTGTTGCAACCTCTTCATGATCGGGCGGAAAAAATTATTGATACAACGGAGACCACGCCCCATGAACTGAGGGGGCTAATACGAGATTTCGCCGGAGGGGGGTTATCTTCTGGACCGTTATTTCTTATCGAGTCTTTCGGTTTTAAACACGGCTCTCCCCGGGAAGCTGATTTTGTGTTTGACGTTAGATGTCTGCCTAACCCCTATTGGGAGCCAGATCTCAGGGCATCGACAGGACTGGATTCTCCAGTGGCGGAATTTCTTGAATCGAAGCCTAGCGTTAGGGAAATGAGAGACGAGATTTTTAGGTTTCTGGAGAAATGGTTACCTGGATTCGTCAGCGAAAATCGTAGCTATATTACTGTTGCAATTGGTTGTACTGGAGGACAGCATCGCTCTGTTTACATCACTGAGCGGCTACGTGATCTCTTTTCGAAACGCCAGATTAATGTTCAGGTTCGCCATCGGGAGCTCTCCAAGTGAAGATAGAAATGGAAGTTGAGGTGGTTAACAAACTTGGTCTGCATGCCAAGGCTGCCGCTAAATTGGTTAAATTGTGTGCGAACTATGCAAGCCAAATCACCCTTTACAAGGGAGAACAGGGCGTGGATGCAAAAAGTATCATGGGGGTGCTGATGTTAGCTGCTACTCAGGGAACGATTTTAGCTTTGCATGTAGAGGGTGAGGATGCCAGCGCAGCGAGTGAGGCAATCATCAAAATGTTTGGCGATTATTTTGACGAGGGAGAATGAGTCACACTGGACAGGCCGTTGCCGTTTTCCTGGAACCGTCTAAAAATACGTTATGAATGTATTTTTTTCCTCTGCTAGTCGAGCTGTTCCACAAACCTGTCTTCCGAAGGAGCAGGATTGATGCTTGCGTTATACGGAAATGGTGTAGGGACAGGTATTGCGATAGGACGAGCTAGAATCATTAGCAGACCGGGACAGGATGTGCCCCGTTATCCGATCAGCACTGATTTGGTTGACGAAGAGATCTCCAGGCTGGAAAAAGCCTTTTTGAGCGCGAAGACAACACTAGGAAAAGTAAAATCCCAGCTTTCGGATGATGCTGCCGAGGAGATTGGGGCGTTTTTGGGCGCCCATATCCTGATGGCAGAAGATCCGATGTTGAGTCAGGAGCCCAAGACAATTATTCGTGAGCAAAGGATTAATGCGGAAGCCGCATTACAGCAGCATGGGATGAAACTTGCGCAACTGTTCAATGACATAGATGACCCTTATATAAGTAGCAAGTCGGCAGATATCGCACAAGTGATTGGTCGGGTTTTGGGGGAGTTATTGAATGAGCAAAGTGAGCTTGTATCTCAACCCGAAGGAAAGTTCGACGATGAAATTATTGTCGCCAATGATTTAACTCCAGGAGATACCATTGAGCTTAAAAAGCACAAAATAGGTGCATTTATTACGAACCTGGGAGGGCCAATCTCACACACTGCCATACTGGCCCGAAGTATGAAAATTCCTGCTATTGTGGGTTTGCATGGATCGATTTGCTATTTGCGAACGGGCGATTTATTGATCATTGATGGCATGCGGGGAGTGGTTATCGTCAATCCTGATGAGCAGGCCCTGGAGAGTTACGCAAAGCGAATGGAAAAGATTCTTCGCCGCGTGCAGGAACTGGACGATCTGCGAGAAGCCGAAGCTATCACGCTGGATGGTACCGAAATACAGTTGATGTCGAATATTGAGCTTCCCGAGGAAATTGAAGAAAGCCTTTCCCAAAAGGCGATGAGTGTTGGTTTGTATCGCACCGAGTTTTTGTACATGAATCGGAAACAGTTGCCGGATGAGGAGGAGCAATTCACGATTTATAGCAGAATACTTAAACGCGCCAGTTGCCCGGTGACGATTCGTACGTTAGATCTCGGCGCGGACAAGCAGGTAGACGGTGGGCGCTCAAATGATGCCATGAAAATGAATCCCGCACTTGGATTAAGAGCAATACGCCTGTGTCTCCATGACCTTGGTTTATTTAAACCTCAACTGAGAGCAATATACCGGGCCTCTGCTTTTGGAAAGTTACGGATGATGATACCAATGGTATCCAATACTGAGGAGCTTGATCAGCTTTATGTTTTACTCGATGAAGTAAAACGTGAACTTGATCAACAAGGGCATGACTATGATCATAATCTACCCATTGGTGGAATGATCGAGGTCCCCGCCGCTGCGATTTCAGCGGATCTATTTGCTCACAAACTTGATTTTCTGTCCATTGGTACCAATGACCTTATTCAGTATACCCTCGCTATTGACCGCATCGATGACGAAGTGAACTATCTATACGATCCGCTCCATCCGTCTGTGTTACGTTTGATCAAAATGACTATTGATGCGGGAAAATCAGCGAATATTCCTGTGTCCATGTGTGGGGAGATGGCGGGAGACGTTCGTTACACTCGGGTTTTGCTGGCCTTGGGTTTGCGAGAGTTTAGTATGGATCCTGCGGCGTTGCTGGCAGTGAAGCGTCAGGTGCGCGTTACGGATGTTACAAAACTTGAATCCAAAATGTCCCAGTTGCTAAGTGCCAGAGAAACGGGTAAGACAAAGCAATTGATATCAGACATTAATAAATAGGGCGTGAATAAATAGGGCGTGGGTCTGGCTATTTTTAAAACAGGGGAGACGCAAAGCCTGGCGCAACCTATTGACGAATACCATAGCCACTGTTGAGGAGTCTCAGGTTCGCTGAGAATAGCACGATGATGAAAGTAGAAATCAGTAAGTAGGAGGTGGATAAACTGATATCGGATGTTCCAAGAAACCCAAATCGAAATGCGTTTATCATATAAAGAACTGGGTTAATGTGGGAGACGTTTTGCCAAAAATCGGGTAACAATTTGATTGAGTAAAACACCCCTCCAAGATAAGTTAGGGGCGTCAATATAAAGTTCGGAACAATGGACACGTCATCAAATTTTCTGGCAAATATGCCATTTAGAAATCCCCCCAATGCGAATAACAGGGAAGTCAGCATAATGACACTGATCATCACCAGGGCGCTATGAACAACCAGTCGGCTAAAAAAGAGTGCCACCACCGTAACTACCGTTCCAACCAGCATCCCCCGTACCATTCCCCCGGTAACGTATCCTAAAAGAATAATGCTATTTGGTGTTGGCGTCACCTGAATTTCTTCGATGGAGCGCTGAAACTTGGCACTAAAAAAGGAAGAAGACACATTGGCATAGGAGCTGGAAATAACGGACATTAATATCAATCCCGGAACAATGAAGTCCATGTAGTTATGTCCGTTCGTTTGACCGATACGAGGGCCGATTAAATTTCCGAAAATCACAAAATAAAGAGAGGTGGTGATGACGGGAGGCAGCAGGGTCTGTTGCCATATTCTTAAGAATCGTGAGACTTCTTTTCGAACGATGGTAAGATAAGCTATCCAGATTTGTTGCGATGTCATCAGGCTTTGGTTCCTTCTACCGTGTCGAGGAAGAGTTTCTCTAATCGATTGGTTTTGTTGCGCATGCTTGAAACCATAATGCTTTGAGTATTAAGCTGTTCGAAAATAGAATTTACTCCCGCAGATTTTGGTACCGCTACCTCCAGAGTAAGGCTGTTCCTCATTGTCCATGAATGGGTATCTGAATTCATAAGATCAGGTGGGAGCGTATCAAGCTCAGTCACAAGGTCAAGCACATAAATTTCTTGCTGTAACTTGGCCAGTAGATTCCTTGTACTTGTGTTTTCCACCAATTCTCCCTGTTCGATAATTGCGATATTCCGACACAGGCTTTCCGCCTCTTCCAAATAATGTGTTGTCAGAATGATGGTGATTCCCTGAGCATTAATTTCAGTGAGGAAATCCCACATTGAGCGTCGGATTTCAATATCTACTCCTGCTGTTGGCTCATCGAGTATGAGTAGTCTGGGTTGGTGCACGAGAGCTCTTGCAATCATCAACCTTCGCTTCATCCCACCGGAAAGTGCTCGTGAAGGCTGGTCTCTTTTTTCCCATAAATCAAGCTGCCTAAGGTAGTGTTCGGTTCTTTCACTGGCTAGTTTTTTCCGATGCCATAGTAGCCTGCCTGATTTTCGACGATTTGCCGGGTAGTTTCAAAAACGCTGAAGTTGATTTCCTGGGGCACGATACCGAGGTAGGATTTTGCTTTGCTGAAATCTGTGTCAATATCTGCATCAAATATCTGAACTGATCCGCCGGATTTATTGACTATGGATGAAATAATCCCGATGGCGGTTGATTTTCCTGCGCCATTTCTTCCCAACAATGCAAAGAAATCTCCTGTCTCTACAGTCAGGTTTATCCCATTAAGGGCAACATGACCATTGTCATAGGTTTTTCTTAGATCGTTTATGGTAAGAGCTGGGGGCATTTTTAGCGCGAGGAGGGCAAAGCACGAAATATGGTGTTGTGTGATCGATTTTCAAGTAGTCGATAAGACCATAGCAATGCTGAAGAATTTAAGTGTTTTAGGTCGATCAATCAGCAGTGGTTCCCGAGTTAGGATCCAGGGCAGAACCCAGAGCAGAAGCCAGAGCCTCACGTCGCGTGAATATGAAGATCCAGGCCAGCAGGCAACAGAAAACCATGACCAGCATGGGTATTGCTAATCCATGTGAAGATGCAATGGCGCCGATGAAATAGGTTCCGATCCCTGCGGCAATCTGTTGTAGCAGGAACAGATTGCCCATCACCCGCCCTCGTTTGTTTTCATCAACAACGAGCTGGATCAGGGACATCGTACCGGTATGCTGAATTTCCCCAGCGATGCCAACCAGTACACATACTACAACGATCAGATAAACATCGGAAAAAAGAAATAGAAAACCGATGGATAATCCAAAAGCCAGAAATGACCATAGTATGTTGTTGGGTGTAACAACGTGTGCTCCACCCCTTGCCAGCCACAATGCCGATATGGTGGCGCCAATGCCGAATGATGCCAATACCAAAGATACTCCTTCAACTCCCATATTCAGAAACTCAGCTGAATATGCAGGTGCCATATGGTAAATCCCGGAACCAATAACTTCTGCCCAAAGTGTCATTACAAGCAACAAAAATATTCCTCGATGGCCTCTAAGATACGAAAACCCTTCGGTGATATCCTGACGAATCGTGAGGGAGCTTGTTTCGGGCTTGGTGTAGTCCGGCGGGGTTCTCAGGAAAAGAAGACTTACAAACAAAATTAGATATCCGACTACATTAATGATGAATGCAACAGCAATACTATAGGAAGAAATAATCCACCCTGCTATGGCGGGGCCGGCAAATACTGCGAACTGAGTATAAGCAGAATTAACGGCAATGGCTGAGGCGAGGTGGGTTTTAGCGATAAAGCGCGGCAACACACCGTGCATTGCCGGAACATAAAAAGAGAGAAGAAGGCCATGAACCAATACGAGTATGGCCAGACTCCAGATGGTCAAGCTGCCACTCCACCCAAGCAATGCGAGTATCAACGCCTGAATCAGCATAAGAGGATTGAGTATTAGAAGTATTTTGTATCGATCAAAACGATCGGCCAGTGCCCCTCCTAATGGGAGCAACAAAATATTTGGCAGGATGTCCAGCAAAGCAATGATTGCCAGCCAGGTTGTTGACTGGGTAATTTCCCAGGTCATCCACGAGACCGCCACAATCTGGACAAAAAAGCTAATCCAGGACGCAATGGCTCCCACTGAATGAATACGAAAATTGCGATCCGAAAAAGCATCTGCAATGCCGCCCAGAAGCTTTTTTCTGGAGGAGCTTTTCATATGTGATGCCTCATCCGAAATACTGACCCCGCAACACTATTGCAACCAAATGACACTTGTAGAGAAGTAGCAAACGATATTCCAATTTTTCCGAATAGCTTACTATGAGCTTTTCGGACATAATTTCATGTTTGGTCTTACGCATTCGGGGGAGGTCGCTTTTTCGAATGCCTTCCTGATGGCAGCTGTAAACCCATGAATTTTCTCTCATAAATCTGGTGGTTGATATTGCTAAAATAGGCAGGGTATCTGATCCCGTTCCTCCGTAACAAGGAATATAAATTGAAAGAATCTGCCATTGCTACAATCACATTCTGGAGCGCATTTGCGTTCTCCATTGGGCCCTTTTGGATCGCCACCATGGATGCTGCCAGGACCACTTCTTTCGTCGAATTGTATAAGAACTATACCATTTACATATTGATCGCGTGGTTGCCGGTCAATATGTTGATTGGTTTTTCAGTTGGTACTTTGGGACACATCAATGCAGATCTGTATACTGGTCTTTATTTTATTGGGGCGGTGGTTATATTCTGGCTTGCCTACAAAGTGATCAGAAACTCTTCATCAAAGGGAAGTGGATTCAGGTTCACCTGGCAAACCATGGTATTGGTGTCATGGACCAATCCCAAGGTTTGGTTAACCTTGCCTGCGGGATATCTTGCGGCGAATTTTACGGGTAATTTGACACTGGATGTCTTGTTGTTCTTTACTATTGGACTGCCATTTTTTTATTGCGGTGTTTATCTATGGGGAATGATTGGACGTCAGGGAGCGAAAATTGCAAAAGGGAAACTCGCCTGGTTTAATGCTGTTTTATTAATAGGGTTCGGTTGTTTTCTGCTTTATCAAGGTGGATGGAATGTTGGTAACCGGCTCGGTTGGTGGTAGTGGAGCATGATTCATACCTGACCCATAGCGTTTCATTTCGCCAGCATGGCCAGGACTTCCACTACCATTTCTGGATTTGCCGCATTTGTCAAACTTAGGTTAATGTCCTTGTCGGCGATGTCTCTATTGGCCTTATCGTTGGTCTTGGCATTCGTCTAGCCATTTGTCTGGCCAATGATCACTCCGAAGTCATTGGTCGTTGACTCTTTTCTGTTTTGGTTGCTGGGAAAGCAGCACGCCAATCGCAACCAGCAGCGCGCCAGCTGTTTGCAGCCAGCTCCACTCGTCTCCAAAAAAAACAACCATCACTACCATTACGTAAAAGGGCACAGCATTCATGTGGAACGATGCAATGAGTATGCCGAACCCACTTGCTCCCCATATCCATAGAAACTGGGCAAGTCCCAAAGAGGCCACGGAAAAAACCAGTAACATAATAATACTGTGTGGGTTGACTGTCCCGATCTGAACCCCTGAAAGACCGCCAATGAAATAAAAAACATAGGTCAACCATATAAAAACCGTACCACCTACCAGTGTGATTGTCGTTTTGCCAATGGTTGAGAGCCCAGGAAACTGGTGCGTGGTGATCCTTGTGGCCCATGCAAATAAAAACACAGCCAGAAGGCAGAGCAATGCACCGAGCCCAAAATCAGACTGTTCGGATTTCATTCCGGTGGCAAGATATCCACCAAGGAGAACGAATGTGATGGACAGCATAAGTCTTTGGGTTAATCGTCTATTGTCAAAAAAAACTTCGAGGATCGCTCCTGCCACTGGCATCATGGCCGCGGCCACAGCGGGAGTGATAGGGTCGGAGAGCTGTTGTCCGACCAAAAGCAATATGGCTCCTACTCCAAAACCCAATCCTCCTATTCCTAATCCACGTCTCCATGGCGCCAGCAATACCGGTCGCCACCCATCCAGCAATATCCATATCAGCAAAAGTGGGATAACGCCTAAAACCTGTCGAATGGAAATCAGGGAAATGGGTCCCCAGCTTTGGAGGAGCACATCAGCAGCCGGGAACCCGATTGCCCACATGAACATGGCGATAAAGCACAATAAATTTGCCGACGTTACAGCGGGCTTTCGATCATTTCGTGGCATCTGATTCTGGGAATGGGGTTCGAGCGGTAATTAGCCATCAATTGATCGTCATTGAGTGTTTGATGTCTGTCAGTGAAGATAGCGGAAGTCTATTCAATAAGCGGTAGTGCCATCTCAGCTAATGTTGGAGCCATTGCTCCATATTCAAATGCTTTTTTACTCGAAGCGTTTCCATCTATCGCCCTTTTTAATACTCCCTGTAATATGGCAGCAAAACGAAAGAAGCTAAAGGCCAAATAAAAATTCCACTCAGGAATCTCAGCGATGCCGCGTCTTTTGCAGTAAAGGGATACATATTGCTCTTCCCCTGGAATGCCGATGGATTCTCTGTCCAGGTTGCCAAGCCCAGGGATGGTCGCGTCTGTGGCAAGCCGCCATTGCATGCATTGATATGCCAGATCTGCATAAGGATGCCCCAGAGTAGACAACTCCCAATCCAGCAATGCTCTGATTTTCACTGAGGAAGACTCGAAAACGATATTGTCTATTCGAAAGTCTCCGTGGATTAGACTAACCCTGCTATCTTCTCCGGGTAAGTTCTGTGGTAGCCATTTGATCAATTGATTCATTGCGTCAATGGGGGTGGTTTCACAAGCCCAGTACTGTTTTGTCCACCGGTTAATCTGTCGTTCAAAGTAGTTCCCAGGCTTCCCATAATCCGCCAAACCGACGGCGGTAATATCGACGTCATGCAAGGCTGCCAGGACACGATTCATTTCGTCGTACACTATTGCCCTCTGTTTGTTGTTTAATTCCGGTAAGGATGGATTCCAGAAAACTCGACCTGGTTCAAAGCTCATCACGTAAAACAGGCTACCGAGAATTCTCTTATCCTTGCAGAGGTGTATTGCGTCAGGTACTGGGACATTGGTATTTTTTAGTGCACTAATGACATGGAATTCCCGATCCACTGCATGGGCAGATTTCAGTAGTACTCCGGAGGGTTGTTTTCGCAGCACATATTTGCCAGATTTGGCCTGTATCAAATAGGTCGGATTGGACTGTCCATCCGAAAACTTCGTAATATTCCTTAGTTCGTCGAAACCAGAGAGGTTGGCTTGTAGATAGCCTCCTAACCTGACAAGTGTTTTCGGGTCCTTTTGCATGATGAGGCCTACGAAGAAAATCGTTCGATAATCTGTTTACCCAAGGCCATCTGGTGTACCTGGTCAGGGCCATCAGCCTGGCGACAGAGTCTGGCGTAGTTAAATGCTTCAGCCATGAAATAGTCTTCGCTTAACCCCCCGGCACCATGTATTTGCATGCATCGGTCGATAATGGTCTGTGTCATCAACGGAATACTGGTTTTACTCGCCGCAATCATGTCTCTTGCAGCCTGGGCACCAACCTGGTCAATTCGCTGGCAGGTCTTGAGTACTAACAATCTCGCCATTTCAATTTCAGAAAAACTTCTGGCGATGTCCTCTCGTACTGACTGGTGTTGGCTTAATAGTCTTCCAAAGGTTTTTCGTGTAGTTGCCCGTTGACAAGCCAGTTCAAGAGACCGTTGAGCCGCGCCAATGAGTCGCATGCAATGATGCATTCGGCCTGGGCCAAGCCGCCCCTGGGCAATCTCGAAACCTCTACCTTCTCCTAGCAGCACATTCTCCAGGGGGACGCGAACATTATCAAATATCATCTCGGCATGACCAATTGGAGCATCATCGTATCCCAGCGTGGTTAACTTGCGAATAATATGGACTCCCGGGGTATTCTTCGGCACCAGAACCTGAGTTTGTTGCTTGTGACGATCTGGATTAATGGGGTCTGTTTTTCCCATAACGATGATGATTTGTGTACGTTCATACATCGCTCCGGTGATATACCACTTCCGTCCGTTCAATACCCATCCATTTTCATCTTTGACAATGGAAAGCTCAACGTTGGTTGCATCACTGGATGCGACCTGGGGTTCAGTCATCCCATAGCAGGATCGAATTCTCCCCTCAAGCAAGGGCATTAGCCACTGTTCCCGCTGGGCTGACGTCCCATACCTCATGAATACTTCCATGTTTCCCGTATCAGGTGCATTACAATTGAATACCTCAGGAGACCAAAGTACACGTCCCATTGTTTCCGCGAGAGGCAGATAATCCACATTGCTGAGACCGCCGTGGTCGCTATATTCAGCAAAGGTCTCGGGTATGAAAAGATTCCACAAGCCGGCTTCCCTGGCTTTTTCTTTCAGTGTGTCCATGAGGGGTAGCGCACTGAATCGATTGCTAGCTGCAGCGAGTTGCTCCGCATAGTGTTTTTCATTTGGATAGATATGTTCTTCCATGAAAATATTGAGCTCGGACTGAAGACGGAGTGATTTGGTGGAATATTCAAATATTTCGTGTTTCTGCGACATGTTGGTTAATCTCCAGAATGGGGCGCACTGATACGGTGGTGGAAGTTTGATGTTCCTGGCAGTCATCGTTGCTGGCGAATGGGGATGTATAGGCCAGAAAGGCAGAGCTAGGGATGATATTGCCGTAATATCTTAATATGCGCAAACGACAATGAAAAATGATGGAAAATCGGGTTAGACGAATCCACAGTGTAAAAAATGCCAAAAGAGTTAATTTTTTTCCTGTCGTAGAATGTCACTATTTTAAAGAATAATCGAGAAACGATTGAATGTCAGAGCAAAAGCGGTGTTGGTGGTGTGGTGAGGACGAACTTTATATGTCGTATCATGATAATGAATGGGGTACACCCCTTCATGATGAGCGAGCGTTATTTGAGTTTCTATGTCTTGAAGGTGCGCAGGCGGGTCTAAGCTGGATAACAATTTTAAAGAAAAGAGAAAATTATCAAATGGCCTTTGATAATTTTGATGCTCACAGAATTGCTCGCTATGAGCAACACAAAATTGATGAGTTATTGGGAAATGCCGGGATAGTAAGGAATAAGTTGAAGGTGAATGGATTTGTCAAGAATGCAAGAGCCTACCTGGAAATGCTGGATCAGGGAATCACTCTGGATAAGTACTTTTGGGACTTTGTTGATGGGGAGGTGATACAGAATAGCTGGACCGGGAGGGATCAGGTTCCGGCCAATACGCCCTTATCTGATGCAATAAGCAAAGACCTGAAAAAAAGAGGATTTACGTTTGTGGGAAGTACAATTTGCTATGCCTTTATGCAGGCTACTGGCATGATAAATGATCACCTGGTGGATTGTTTCCGCTATCAGGAATTAGCGGGACGATAGAACGGATTCGGGGAGTTGGAACTTTGCGGCGACCGAATCGTGATTTAATCTGAACTTCTAAATCTGACTCGATTGCCGCAATATCAGCAATACCAGGCAATTGTGTTGTATTTATTGCCAGGTATTGCTCATTGGTTCCAGTGGTCCCTTTGGTCGAGCCGTTTAATTGGTTAACAGCTTATTCATTCGTTTAACGAATTCGCCTGGATTTTTAAGGGAGACTCCTTCTGCTAACGCGGCCTGATCAAATAGTAACTGCGCCCAGTCCTCAATTAATTCTCCTTCCAGGTCAATTTTTTTGACGATTTCGTGATCTGGGTTGATCTCAAGAATGGGTTTTGCAACAGGCGCCTCCTGACCAATGGCCTGTAGAATCCGTTCCATGTTACCGCCAAGATCATGGGCGTCAGCAACCAGGCAAGACGGCGAATCGACCAAACGATTGGAGATCCGAACTTCTTTCGCCTGGTCAGCTAGAATGGATTGAAACTTCTCAACCATTGGTTTTATGGTTTCCTTGCGTTTTTCTTCCTCTTCCTTGTCATCCGCGTCTTTTAGCGTATCGAGATCCAAATCGCCCTTCGCAATGGATTTGAGGTTCTTGCCTTCGTATTCAGTGAGGTGAGAAACTACCCATTCATCTACCGGATCAGACAACAAAAGGACTTCGATATCATTTTTCCGAAATACTTCCAAATGAGGTGAAGAACTGGCAGCCGCATGGCTGTCTGCGGTTACATAATAAATGTCCTTTTGTTTCTCTGGCATGCGGGCGATGTAATCATCAAGAGACACTGTTTGTGCCTCATCTCCGACATTGGTCGAGGCGAAGCGAAGTAATTTGGATAATGCGTCCTTGTTATCCATATCTTCAATCAATCCTTCTTTGAGTACTCGACCGTATTCTTTCCAGAGCGTGGCGTATTTTTCAGCGTCCTTTTTGGCAATTTTGCCAATTTCGCTCAGAATTTTCTTTACAGACGCGGTGCGAATCTTGTCAATCTCCCGATTCTGTTGCAAAAATTCCCGAGAGACATTCAAAGGCAAATCCGCTGAATCCACTAGCCCGCGGACAAAACGAAGGTAGTTGGGCATGAGTTGCTTGGCGTCATCGGAAATAAAGATACGACGGACATATAGCTTGATTCCATGTCTTTGCTCGCGATCCCAAAGGTCAAAGGGCGCTTTCGACGGAATATAAAATAGGGAGATGTATTCCATCTTACCTTCTACACGATTGTGCAGAACGGACATCGGTGGTTCTGGGTCGTAGGTCAAAGAGGTATAGAAAGTATTATGTTCTTCATCTGAAATTTCCTTTTTTGCCCGGGCCCAAAGAGCAGATCCCTTGTTGATTGCTTCCCATTCCTGCTCCTGATCAGATTTCGGTTTCCCGTCTTCATCCAGCTCGGGCTCTTTAGGCATCTGGATAGGTAGGGAAATATGGTCGGAGTATTTAGAGATGATGCTTCTTACTCTGAAGTTTTCGAGATACTCTTTGTCTTCCTTGTTTAGTTTGAGGGTGATTTCTGTTCCTCGCTCGGGCCGATCAATTTTCTCGATGGTGTATTCACCACTGCCATCAGATGTCCATTTGATTCCTTCGCTCTGCGGAGTGCCGGCTTTTCGGGTAGTTAGGGTGACATTTTTTGATACCAGGAAACTGGAATAAAAACCGACCCCGAATTGTCCAATAAAGTTGCCATCGTCGTCATCTGTTTGCTGATCGCTCATTTGTTCCATGAAGCGTTTGGTGCCTGATCGGGCAATGGTTCCAATGTTGTCGATGACTTCCTGTTCGGTCATTCCAATGCCATTGTCCCGGATCGAGATTGTTTTCGCTTTTTGGTTTAATTCTACCCAGATACCCAAGGGTTCATCATCTTCCAGTAATGCACTGTCTGTCAGGGATACAAAACGAAGTTTGTCGCAAGCATCAGATGCATTGGAAATCAATTCCCGGAGAAAAAATTCTTTGTTGCTATAAAGTGAATGGATCATCAATTGTAATAATTGCTGAACCTCGGTCTGAAAACTATGAGTTTGAACTGTAGAGTCTTGTTTCATTTCTCTGGTTGATGATTGCTAATAATCGCGGGGAGATGGGGGCGTTGGATTGGTTTTCAAGCTCCCGTAAAATTCCATGTTTTTGTGGTACTGATAAGAGCCAAAATTATAGCCCACAAACTGACAAATTAACACGTAGCTTTAAGGTTTGTTGCCTAAGCGGTTGACCTCGGCGAATAATATTCGTATATTCCGCCCCCCATTGGTTGGTGTCATTGGTGTTTGAAAGTGGTTACAATTGACCTTTGGTAGGAAAATTACTGGATTGAGTCATAACTTGAGTTATAAATAATGCCTTTTTCCAGGGGAAATACTCGGGGTATAGCGCAGTCTGGTAGCGCGCCTGCTTTGGGAGCAGGATGTCGGGAGTTCGAATCTCTCTACCCCGACCAATTTCCGTATTTGTCCGTTGCGCCCGTAGCTCAACTGGATAGAGCAACGGCCTTTGAGCTCTGCGAAAAAATCAGGATATGGATTATTCTATCCTGCCCCTGGTTTGGTCGCAGAATGAGGAGCCTTCGATGGGAATAGTAACCATTGGAGTGGAGGGCACTGTATCGGTGAAACCTTAACGCATCACGGCGATGGCAATACCGAGGAAACCCATGAAAGCCAGGTTTATAAGGCGAGTCACGGGGATCCGTAGAGACTATACGTGCCCCACCTGAAATGGTGAAGATATAGTCCAGACCCCAAACTTTTGGTTGGCTTGAGTGATAGTCAGCCGGAGGGCGACGAAAGTCGTAGTAGGTAAGCTAAGCCGTAGGTTACAGGTTCGAGTCCTGTCGGGCGTGCCATTTGGCGCCGAAGTTGAATTATGGTGAGCGTAGCTCAGTTGGTAGAGCCCCGGATTGTGATTCCGGTCGTCGTGGGTTCGAGTCCCATCGTTCACCCCATTCACTTCGCTGAATTTGGTGCTGATAGTTTGATAGCTATATTTGATAACTATCGTTGTGCGATTGTCATAAGTATTGCTATAAATTAAGGCCATAAGTTAAGGCATTGTGGTTTTAGGGGTGTTTTGGTTTTAGGGTCTTGTTGTCACCAGGGCGGTTCACTATCCTTGATGGCACTAAATAGCATTGCACTAGTTGGTTTTGACTAGTTAGTTTTGGTTAGTTAGTTTTAACTCGGAGACTATTGGTTTTTCGATATTCTTTCGATATAAAGAGTCGCTAGTTTAAAGTACAGTTTTTGTGGTGTCCTCGATAGTTGGATCAGGATATCATGGCATTTTGCGAAAGTGGCGGAATTGGTAGACGCGCTGGATTTAGGTTCCAGTGGGGTAACCCGTGAGAGTTCGAGTCTCTCCTTTCGTACCATCTACAAGCCCCAAATAAATAACGCCGGGCAATCTGAATTCTTGAATTCTGAGGTAATTCATTAATGCAAGTTTCAATTGAAGAGTCTGGTATCATTGAGCGCAAACTATCAATTTCGGTTCCCTATGCGGAAATTGATAAAGAAATTGATAGTCGCTTAATCGATGTCGCCAGGAAGGCGCGTATTCCAGGATTCCGTCCTGGGAAAGCCCCTAAAAATGTGATTAAACAGCGTTACGAGCCGCAAATCACCCACGAGGTCATTTCTGACAAAATCAATTCCAGCTATCGGGATGCGCTGGGGCAAGAGCAAATTATGCCTGCCGGACTGGTTTCTATTGACCCAACGCCCTACGAATCTGGCAAAGACCTCGAATATGTGGCGACGATTGAGTTGTTTCCCGAAATTCCAGCGGCGACCCTTGAAGGGAAAAAAATAGAAAAACCCCTATGCGAAGTCACTTCTGATGATGTTGATACGACACTCGAAGATATTCGTAAACGCAATGCTGATTTCGAAGAGAAGGAAGGGGCGTCCGAAGAAGGTGATCGAATCACCATCGATTTCGAAGGAAAAATAGAGGGTGAGAGTTTTGATGGAGGCAGTGCCGAGGATTTCCCGTTTGTTCTAGGGGATGGACAGATGCTGAAAGAATTTGACAGCGAACTTCGTGGTGTAAGCAAAGATTCTCAAACGCAGATTGAGTTCACTTTTCCAGAAAACTATCCAGGAAGCGATGTTGCTGGTAAGGATGTTGTGTTTGGTGTGGTAGTCAAGAAGATTGAAAGTCCGGTCTTGCCTGAACTGGATGACGCTTTTGCAGAAAAAATGGGTATCAAGGAAGGTGGCATTGAATCGATGCGTCGGGAAATCGAAACCAGTCTTAAGCGTGAGCTGTCCTCCCGGTTACGTTCATCGTTGCGAGATGACGTAATGACTGCTTTATATGAGCGGAATCCTATTCAGATACCTCAGGCTTTAATGGAAGATGAAATTGATAGAGCTGTGAAAACCGTTAAGGATCAATTAGCAAGCCAGGGCATGCCGGACCAGGAAGTAGATCGTTCCAATTATGTCGATGAAGCCAAAAGGCGAGTGACTCTGGGTCTGGTCGCCCGGGAAATCATTGAAAAAGCGGAAATGAAGGTGGATGGAGCCAAAGTACGAAGTCGAATTGAAGAAATGGCGGGGAGATGGGAAGGGGGGCGGGGGGGGGGGGGGGGGGGGGGGGGGGGGGGGGGGGGG
>JAALKB010000236.1 GCA_011088265.1 Gammaproteobacteria bacterium | reverse complement strand
TTTAGACTTCCCTGATTTAGAGCCCAATCTGTTGAAAGTCTTCGATGGCCTTGTCTACCTTATCATGCATATTTGTGAGCTTTGAATTAATCTTTTTGCTGTCTCCTGTGTTTTTCTTCAGTTGAAGCAGTTCATGGCTGATATTTAAACCTGCCATGATGGCACAACGATCCATTCCCAGTATCTGACTACCTTTGGCAATTGTCCGCATTTGCGTATCAAGGTGTGCAGCTGCTTCAATAAGTTGCGGGCTTTCTTCCTCAGTACAGGCAATGGTAAATTCACGTTGCATGATACTGACTTTGACACTGTGTTTTTTTGCGCTATCCTGATTAGACATGGATAAATCCACTGACGAATAATAACAATTTTTTGGTTCCGGCCAATAACGATTAATTCAATAACGACTAATTAACGATTAACAATAGATTAAGAAAATTATAGCCCCGGTTTAGGTCAGCTTGAAATCAGGACTCGAGGGATTTCAAACGAGCAACAATCTGCTCCACCCGACCCCGCGCAATCCTGTTTTTTTCCTGCAGTGACTTCACTTCCTGCCGGAGCATCTCACGATCACTACGCAACAACTGATTTTCCTGGTTCATTTCTTCACAAACCCGAATTAAATCTGTTATGCGTTGTTCAAGTTTTTCAATGGCTTCTTCCATTGTCCTCACCTACTACAATTAGTATGAGACTATAAGTTCATCAATCTGGGGCGTCAAATAATTAACCTGACTAATTCGCTGGAATTAGCCTGTTTTACGACAAAAACCTGCTTATTTGCCTGATAAGTAATGCCACGGAAAATAAAACCCTCACCAATGAAATTTTTATTGATCATTGCCCGTCTTTGCATATACTTGAATCAGAGTCAAAATTAACAAAACAAATTTCAAAAGCTTTCATATGGCAACCGTTATAATTATTGGTGGTAATAGAGGCATCGGACTATCACTTTGCAAACAGTTCAGAGATCGGGGAGACCACGTCATTACGACCTGCCGTGATGATATCGGCGAGTTAAACCCCTCGGATATTCAGGTGATTCAGGGAGTTGACGTGTCCCAGCCCCAGGGTATCGAGAAACTGCAACAGGCCTTTGAAGGAAAAACTCTGGACATGTTGATTCACAGCTCCGGAATTCTCACCAATGAAAGTTTTGAGGATTTGGATTTCGACCGAATCAGAGCACAATTCGAAGTCAACACACTGGGACCCCTTCGGATGGTCCATGGATTAGCCAGCCATCTGAAAAATGGCTCAAAAGTCGGCATTATTTCCAGTCGTGTTGGGTCTCTTGATGACAATGGGTCTGGCGGCATGTATGGTTACCGAATTTCCAAAACTGCCGTAAATATGGTTGGCGTTAATTTGTCCCATGAACTTCAACCCAAAGGCGTATCCCTGGCGCTACTGCATCCTGGACTGGTCGCCACGAAAATGACGGGGGGACGGGGCATTTCTCCCGACGAGTCGGCTCGAGGGTTGATTCAGAGAATGGATGAGTTAACGTTGGAGAACACCGGCAAATTCTGGCATGCCGAAGGATATGAACTCCCTTGGTAAACTCCGTAACCTACTGCTTCGCCATTCAGCTTTATTTTGTCTTGTTTGAAAAACAGATTTGTTAATAAATTTCTATTATATAGACTTCCATTAGTAGACTTAAATTGTAAGACTTAAGTTGTAAGACCTATGAGCAGAAACGGTTTTTTAGAGAACCTCATTTGCCAGAGCTGATCCGCCACCGCTGATTGCCAAGGCTGATCTATTAAGCCTGATTTGCTAAGGAGGGTAAAGAACTATTTCATCAAAATACATCGCAGATTCATCCGGTATGACACAAACAGACACATCCTCAGCTTCCGGCGACGAATTCCAGCAACGACTTTACCTGGATCTTGACGAGAAACTAAGGCAATCAAACTGGGGAAGCAGCGTCAGTGAGGCCCATGGCTTACTTTGTGGCCTGGCTTGTCGTGGCGTTACTGACCAGGAAATCAAGAATAGAATGTTTCTATTTCAGGTATCGGAACCCAAAACCATGCTGATACTGGAAGGTCTGTTTAACCTCGCTTTAAGAGATCTGTCTGCTGAAGGATTCAGCTTTAATTTGCTGCTGCCCCATGAGGACTCACCCATTGTGGAAAGAACAGAGGAAATGTCGAATTGGGCCCAGGGGTTTTTGCAAGGATTTTGTCACGACGGAGAAGCGATAATTCACCACAGCAAAACCATCAACGAAATCATTACCGACATAATCACCATCGGTAATATTGAGCCGGATGTCTACGACCAAGCAGATCCTGAATCTGAAAAAGACCTGTTTGAAATACATGAATATTTAAAAGTAAGCATCCAGCTAATTTATGATGAAATCAATGATGTTACCCACAGCCACAACGTAGCGACTCACTAGGTGAATTTATTCATTCTCGAGAATTCCTAAAAGTGACTAAACTAAAAGTGACTAAAGATGGACTGCTCTAAAGAAGCAGTGTGTTAACTTAGTGTACTTAGAAGCAGGGGATCGGCTAGATCAACCAATCCAAACCAGAACCAACCCATCCTGGAACGAAACTCACTCATGTCCACCACCGATATCTATCAACGCCGAAGACAGGATTTGATGCATTTCCTTAAAGATGGAATTGCGGTATTAACTACGGCTCCCCATCAATCCAGAAATGGTGATGTCTTTTTTCAGTTTCGGCCTGATAGCGATTTTTATTATCTTACACATTTTCCCGAACCGGAAGCCATTGCAGTGATTGTACCGGGGCGCCCTGAAGGTGAGTTTCTAATTTTTTGCCGGGAAAAAGACCCTTTTAGAGAGCAGTGGGATGGTTATTGCATCGGACTGGATGCAGCCTGCGAACAATATGGTGCTAACGAATCATTCCCCATTGATGAATTTGAAAATAAACTACCGGAACTGCTAGACAACAGGGATAAGGTTTACACCATGATGGGGCGATATCCCGATTTCGATCAGGATCTGCTAGCATGTATTAACGAAGTTAGAAATAGGAAACGCGCCGGCATGAGTGCACCCGGTGAATTCTCCGACCTACGACACATTCTCCATGAGGCCCGGGCATTTAAATCTAAAGAAGAAGTCAGGCTGATGCAAAAAGCCGCTAAAATTTCCGCCGCGGGACACCAACGGGCCATGCAAACCACCCGACCCGGCATGTTTGAATATCAGGTACAGGCGGAACTTGAGTGTGAATTTCGTCGAGGTGGTAGCGAATGGCCTGCTTATCCCTCCATCGTGGCCGGTGGAAAAAATGGATGTGTACTCCATTATGTGGAAAACAATTGCGTGCTCAACGATGGTGAGCTACTTCTCATCGATGCGGGCGCTGAGCTTGACTGTTACGCCTCAGACATTACCCGAACATTTCCCATCAACGGTCGCTTCAGTGGCGAGCAAAAAGCACTCTATGAAGTCGTTTTAAATGCACAAAAAGCATCCATTGAAAAAGTGCATCCAGATGCTACCTTAATTGAATACCACGATGCTGCGGTCGAGGCCCTAACTGAAGGATTAGTCGATCTTGGGATCCTGCAAGGAGAAATCGGTGAGCTCATTGAAACCAATGCGTACCATCCTTTTTATATGCATCGGACCGGACATTGGCTCGGAATGGATGTCCATGACGTGGGAGACTATAAAATTGACGATGAATGGCGAATACTCGAATCAGGAATGGTATTAACCGTAGAACCCGGGCTCTATATCTCTCCTTCTGACAACGTTGACGAGAAATGGCATAACATGGCGATTCGCATCGAAGACGATATCCTGGTTACTCGAAATGGTAATGAGAACCTTTCCAACAGCGCTCCAAAAGAAATGGACGACATCGAACACTTAATGACGTCAGGATAATGTCCGACAACGCCGAATACGACTATGACGTCGTCATCATCGGTGGTGGGCTGGTTGGCGCCAGCCTCGCCGTTGCCCTCGTACCAACCGGTCTGAATATTCTGGTGGTGGAGTCCATCGAATTCGATTCGAAAGCCCAGCCAAGTTATGATGAACGAACTGTGGCATTAACCCACAGCGCTAAACTCATCTATACCGGAATGGAAATCTGGAACGCCATTGCGTCCCAACAGGCGGAACCGATAAAAGACATTCACATTTCAAATGCCGGGCATTTTGGTAAAACCCACCTTTCCTATCAGCAAGTGGGAACCGAGGCGTTAGGATACGTGGTTCCGACCCGGATATTGGGGAAGGTATTATGGGAAAGGATGCAACAAAGCAGTAACATTCATCTCATGACTCCCGCCCAGGCTGTGTCCATTTCAACCATCGAAGGAGGAAAAAAGATAGACATCCAACCGGATGGGCAGAAACCACTGCTACACATAAAAACCAGGCTATTGGCAATAGCAGACGGTGGTCGTTCAGCCATCAATGCTCAACTCAACATTGAACGCTCCATAAAGGAGTATGAACATGCTGCTGTATTGTCCATTGTCTCAACGAGTAAGGACCATCATCATCGAGCTTATGAAAGATTCACTCCGGAGGGTCCGCTGGCCCTGCTGCCTAATGGAAGAAAAACCCATGCCCTGGTTTGGACAACTCACAAAGATAATCTTGAGGAAAGAATGAGATTATCGGATGAAAAATTCATTGAGGAGCTACAAACTGCCTTTGGTGACAAAGCTGGGAATTTCAGCCACCCTTCAAAACGCAACTGCTATCCACTTACCCATGGTATTGTGAAAAATCCCATCTCTCATCATGGGGTCATCGTTGGCAATGCGGCCCACACAGTCCATCCCGTGGCAGGTCAGGGATTTAATCTTGGCCTACGCGACGTGGCAGCCCTGGCTGAAGCCATCTACCACCATCGGCATAGATCCACACTGGGAGGTTTGGAAATGCTGAATAATTACAGCCAGAGCCGTCAGCGCGACGCTCGCATGGTTAGTTGGTTTACCCATGGTCTAATCTCGCTGTTTTCCAATGATTTTGTAGTACCTGCATTGACCCGAAACCTTGGCCTCAGCGCCATTGAACTGTTCCCGCCCGCTAAACGGTTTTTCCTGAGGAGGACCATGGGGCTGACCGGCAAACAAAGTAAACTGGCCATGGGCATCCCTTTAGGTTAATTTTCCGTTGAACACATTATTCTCACTGAAAAGCACCCTCATTGAAATAAATAGACACGCTCCATGCATCCTAACCGTATA
>JAALKB010000235.1 GCA_011088265.1 Gammaproteobacteria bacterium | reverse complement strand
GATTAGAAATGTAATGTCCGATCTTTAGGATAGTGGATTGATCCAGGCACCACATACTTCCTCGGGTCGTGTTCCGACAGAAAAAGGATATCGGGTTTTTATCAATAGCATCTTACAGGTCAGCCCCATGGGTATCGATTCTCTTGGGCAGATTACGGAACAGTTTACGTCAACATCAGATACTAATACCATTGGCCAACGCATCGGAGATGCTTTCAACAATCACTTCTTTTGCCGGCGTGGTGCCCATGCCCAGTAAGAAACACAGCCATGTCAAGCAGATCGAGTTTCTGAGCTTATCGCAAAATCGGGTGCTTGCGATTTTGATTACCGAAGACGGACAGGTCCAGAACAAAATTCTGAGTGCACATAAGCAGTACAATGATTCGGAGCTTACTGAAGCAACGAACTACTTCAATGCCAAATATAGCGGTAAGTCGCTGAATATTGTCAGGGATGAGCTGTTAAGGCATATGCACCAGGATCATCGCAATACTCACAGGGAAATGAGAACGGCAATATCCATGGCTGGCCAGTTATTTGCAGATGAATCAAACTCGGATAGTGATGCGATTCTGGTTAGCGGTGAAAATAACCTGCTATCAATTCCGGACTTTGTCGAGTTGGACAAACTACGCCAAATATTCGATACGCTAAAAACCAAGCAAATTCTCTTCGATCTCCTACAAAAAAGTATGTTTACTGAAGGTGTAAATATATTTATTGGTGAAGAATCAGGTTACCAAATGTTTAAGAACTGTAGTGTGATTGCCTCATCCTATGAAGTTGATAACGAAAAGGTTGGTGTGTTGGGTGTGATTGGACCCACTAGAATGCAGTACGAAGAGGTGATTACAACCGTGGATGTCACCGCAAAATTATTGGGTAGCGCCCTTAGTAATCAAAACAATTCTTTATAAGGGAGAAGGGCAATTGGATGTTGGATTTGATGACTTATTCGATGAACTGAAGGCATTCAATAAACCGCCTATCGATAAGTGGCATCCTGTAAAGGTTGTTCAGATTGACCTGGTTGTTAAAGCGAACGGCGAATGGTTTTATCAGGGATCGATTATTGGCCGGCATCGTTTAGTAAAACTGTTTTCTACGGTACTGAGGAAGGAAGGTGATTCTTACTACCTTGTGACTCCTCAGGTGAAATACCGGATCGATGTAGAAGAAGTTCCATTTCGAGCTGTTGAACTCAATCGACGGAAATCGGGGTTTGATGAAGAACTGTACTTTAGAACGAATATGGACGAAGTCGTGATGGCAGATGCAGAGCATCCCATTGTGGTCGAAATCGATGAGAATACCCAACACCCTTTGCCATTCGTTGTGGTAAGGGACGGGCTTCGAGCAAAAATCAGCCGCTCTGTATTTTATGAGCTTGTGGAAATGGCTCAGCCTAAAAGAGCGCCCTGTGAAGATGGAATTAAATGGGCTAACGGTTTGGGAGAAACATTAATAACGGAGGAGGGGTATGAGAGTCTCGGAGTTTACAGCGGTGGTGCTTTTTTCTCTCTGGGAGAAATGTGATTTTACGATTTATTTCCGGGTATCTGTTGCACTGGTTCTCTGTACTCACTTTTTCTGCTATCCTGCCAACAGAATTGACTAAAATAGGAATTGGTTTGATAGCCTGATTGTGTCGCGATCAGTGATGCATCCACTTTTTGAATAGGTGGACGTACATGGAAGATCTATTTTTGGAAGATCTGTTTGTTAACCGATATGTTACCGATATAGTACTAATATCGATTAAAAACTCGTGTTGATAAAGCGATTACATAATATCAGCGACATTTCCTCACGGGAATCAGCTGGAAAAATACCATTGAGAGAGAGTTTATGAGCTGGCAAAGACAAGTACTGCGTGTTGATCTTAACCAAGGGACAGTGACCAAAGAAGCGCTTAATATGGAGTGGGCTGAAAAGTATCTGGGATCCCGAGGGCTGGGCAGCAAATATTTAATGGAGGAAATGGACCCTTCAGTTGATGCGATGAGTCCAGAAAATGTATTAATTTTTGCAACTGGCCCATTAACGGGTACTATGGCTTCGACAAGCGGTCGATATACAGTTATTACCAAGGGGCCACTTACCAATGCGATTGCCTGTTCGAATTCTGGAGGTAAATTTGGTGCAGAACTAAAATACGCGGGTTATGACTTGTTGATTATTAAAGGAAAATCAGACGAGCCAGTGTATCTTTCAATTGCTGATGACCAGGTTGAACTACGTAGTGCAGCAGATATCTGGGGTAAAACCGTTTGGGATGCCGATGAGTGGATTCGCAAACAGTGTCAGGACCCCCAGGTCAAAATTGCGGGAATAGGAGTCTCCGGGGAACAAGGCGTTAAATATGCCTGTGTGGTCAACGATTTGCACAGAGCAGCTGGAAGATCCGGTGTCGGCGCAGTGATGGGCAGTAAAAATCTGAAAGCAATTTCTGTTAGGGGTACAGTAGGGCTCAAAGACGAGAACCCAGGTAAATTCATGGAAGTGGTCAAGGAAGTGAATGACGAGCTTCACGGTAGTGGTAATCGCCGTGGTTTGATGAGATACGGAACATTGGCAATGATGGATAGTATGCAGGAGTTTGGCGGATTGCCCACGGACAATTTTCAAAGGGTTTCATTTGGTGGGGTGGATAAAATAAACCACAAAGCGGTCACCATTAAAAACCGAAACGGCCATACCAATCTGGTAACCAATGCGGCCTGTTTCGGATGCACCATAGCCTGTGGCCGAATTGCGAAGATTGATCCTAATCATTTTAGTGTCAAAGACCGACCCGAATACTGGATTGCGTCTGGTGGTTTGGAGTACGAAACTGCGTTTGCGTTTGGACCGGTGGTGGGGGTTGATGATCTTGACGCGTTAACTTTCGCTGGTTTTATGATGAATGAGCATGGAATGGATCCAATTTCTTTCGGTGTTACCCTTGCTGCGGCCATGGAGCTTTATGAGAAAGGAGTAATTACCAAAGAACAAACTGATGGGATTGATTTGAGTTTTGGTAGTGCCGAAGCATTGGTGGTAATGTCTGAGAAAACTGGTAAATATGAAGGTTTCGGGAAAGATCTTGGTTTAGGGGCGAAACGTCTCTGTGAGAAATACGGGCATCCTGAGCTTGCAATGGTTGCAAAGGGGCAGGAATTTGCGGGCTATGATGGAAGGGCCATGCAAGGAATGGGGTTGGGGTATGCAACAAGTAATCGTGGAGCCTGTCATTTACGACACGACACCTTTGAGCAGGATTTCGCTGATGCTGGCACTTCAGGCAAAGCAAAAGCATGCGCAACCAGCCAGGATTTTGTGGCGATGGTTGACTCATCCGGACTTTGTTTGTTTACCACAGGTACATGGGGATACGATCATTTTGTGAAGATGATCAATGCTGATTGCAATGGGGACTGGGATGAAGAGCGATTGAAGAAAATTGGAGAGAGGGTCTGGAATATTGAAAAGCTTTTCAATCTCAAGGCGGGTTTAGGACGAGCGGATGATACGTTGCCTCCAAGAATGCTAAACGATCCTCTGCCAAGCGGATTTGCTAAGGGTGGGGTAGCTGAGCTTGATGTATTGGTTCCTCAATATTATGAAACAAGAGGCTGGGATGAAAGTGGTATTCCAACGTCGGGTAAGCTGGCTGAATTAGGTTTGAACTGAACTGGCACAATAACTCGGGAATAACTCAGGTGACAACCTGGGTTATTCGGTAACACACCCTCGTCAACGGGTCATCTTCCATCAAAAAGTCTTCCTAGCGTCAACTTATTCCAGAATGGGACAGGATGTATAAAAAGGATGCGTAAAAAAGGCGAATAAAAAGGGAATCGTTCTGATTCCCTTTTTTTACGGCTTTTATTTGTAGGTATCAGATTCCAGGAGAACTAGTTCAACTGGTCTTTGGGAGAAGCAGCGTGTTTCCAGGACTCGTTTTCTTTGTCTATAAATCGATATTGCCTTTACAGAACCAGATGGCTTTTTGTTAGCGGCTTATGATTAGTGGATATTTGGCTTTGTCCTGGTCAGGTCCTGGTTCAGGCTTCGTCAACGAATGTACTACTAATGCCTACAGTATTAAAACCGCCGTCTACATAAGTTATTTCCCCGGTGATACCCGAAGCAAGGTCAGAACTTAGAAAAGCAGCGGTATTCCCTACTTCTTCAATGGTTACTGCTCGTCCGAGTGGAGCTACTTTCTCAAAATGTCCCAGCATTTTTTTGAAATTTTTGATTCCAGCCGCAGCCAGCGTTCGAATGGGGCCAGCGGAAATGCCATTTACCCTGATACCCTTTTCACCAACTGATTGTGCCATGTATCTGACATTGGCTTCGAGGCTAGCCTTGGCTAATCCCATTACGTTGTAACCGGGCATGGATCGAATGGAACCAATATAGGTCAACGTCAACATTGAGCCATTTCTGCCTTCCATCATGGGTAGTGCTGCTTTTCCCATGGCTGCGAAGCTATAGGAGCTAATTTCATGGGCTGTTTTAAACCCCTCTCGGGTGACTGCGTCGAGATAGAGGCCTTCCAGTTCTTCTCTGGGTGCAAAAGCAATGGAGTGGACCATGATATCAAGACCGTCCCAGTGCTTGCCTAATTCACTAAATAGATCGGTAATTTGGTCGTCACTTGCCACATCGCAGGGTAATACAATATCCGAACCAAGTTCAGCCGCCAGTTTTTCAACACGGGATTTTAGTTTGTCATTGGGATAAGTAAATGCCAGTTCTGCTCCCTGTTCGTGCATTGCCTGAGCAATGCCCCAGGCAATGGATCGATTACTGGCAATACCCGCAATTAGCGCTTTTTTTCCGGTTAGAAACCCCATTATTTGACCTCGTTGTTGTTAAAATTCTGGTAAAAGTTTTATGTTGTAATAAGCGTATTGGCGTTTTTGTTTGGGCAAGCCATAAACCTGACGCCATGAACCTGGTGATAGAAAATTTCATTGTGAGGTAGAAACGCTTACCAATATTGATTTGAATTACGATGAACCGGGAGTAAGTCCACATTGGAACTATACCTTTGGCAATACGTGGAAGTACGCCGTTAGGTATGGCGTTTTCCGGTTTTATGTCGAAACCGGGCCTGATTGGCCGGAAATGACCGCAATTGTTTCCCCCTAATCAATATGTGGGGCATATATTAATCGATATTCGATCTTAAGCATATAGTTGCAGGGGTTTCACTGTGGACAGATAACTCCCTGCACGGAACAATAGGCTCAGAGCGATATGTATACGACAATACGTCCAACTCGGTGCTAAT
>JAALKB010000234.1 GCA_011088265.1 Gammaproteobacteria bacterium | reverse complement strand
ATACCCTTCTCTGGGCCCCGCCCCCGGGGGGGGCGTGCGCTTCGAATCTCTGGGGCAGCTTCACGGGAAGCGCAATCAGCAGGCATGTCAGATTGAAGTTCAACCGGGGATGTCCGTGTTAGCTCCAACGCCTGGGGAAGCAGGTCAGAAGTTTTTAGCAGCGGATAGTGATGGACTAGAGTCATGAGTATCGACCTGTCTGATATGGGAATTAAGGCTTATTACGACGTCGTTGTGATCGGAGCTGGTCCAGCAGGCATGTCAGTTGCTATCTCTCTTGCAGAATACGATTTGAGTGTCGCAGTTTTTGATGAATGCCCTCAGCCAGGCGGGCAAATTTACAGAAATATTGGAACGACTCCCTCGAAATTAGTACGCCTATTAGGTAGAGACTATAGTGCCGGGAAGAAAATCGTGTCGACATTTACAAATGCCGTTGACCGAGGGGATATTGAATACCATTCTCAATCAAAAGTATGGTACATCAACGGGGGTAATCAACTTGGAGTCTTAAAATCTGGATCCAGTTATCAGCTTCATGTTGCCAAAGTCGTGATTGCAACCGGTTGTCAGGAACGCCCCATGCCAATTCCTGGATGGACGCTTCCAGGGGTGATGGGAGCCGGGGCTGCACAGATTATGTTGAAGTCTGCATCAATGTCTCCTAAAAGTACGGTCCTCGCAGGGTCAGGGCCGTTATTGTGGTTGCTCGCTTACCAGTATTGCCGCGCTGGGGTGAAGGTGGAGGCGATGATCGATACCACTGCTTCATCCGCCTGGTGGTTAAAAGCACTTTACCTGGCGAGAGCGCTCGTGGCAGGAGAGTACTTGTTCAAAGGACTGTACATGATGATCTATGTGCGGTTATCCGGTGTCCGGATTTATCGGTCATCCCGCGACCTAAAAGCTTTCGGTGAGAACAAATTTGAATCAATCTCATTTCAATCTGAAGGCGAGGAGCATCACATTCAGGCGGATACGCTGTTATTGCATCAGGGGGTGATTCTAGGATTGCATATTGTTGAAGCGGCAGGATGCCGAATTCAATGGGACAAAGGAAACCAATGTTGGGTGCCAGCGGTTGACCAATGGGGTAAGAGCTCGCAAAATCAGATCTCCATCGTTGGAGATGTCTCCGGCATTGGGGGAGCCAAATCCGCAAGATTAAGCGGAAAAATAGTTGGCCTACGGTTGGCAAGGGAATTGAGAAAGATCAGTAGTGTCGAGCTCGGACGTTTGTCATTGCCATCTCGATTATCGAGATGGCGTCATAAAATGGTTCGACCATTTTTGAATCTGAATTTCAGGGTAACTGAATCCTATCTTAACCCGGCTGATGACGTTATAGTTTGTCGCTGTGAAGAAGTTACTGCCGGCACGATTCGGCAAGTCACACGACAAGGCTGCATGGGCCCGAACCAGGCAAAATCCTTTACCCGATGTGGTATGGGACCTTGTCAGGGACGGATGTGCTCCAATACGGTGGAGCAGATTATGGCCCACGAACTTGATCGCTCTGTGGCCAATGTGGGGCGATACCGAGCCCGTCCGCCTGTTAGACCCATTACTCTTGGAGAGCTGGCAACCACAGATGCGATAAACATCGATTGATTTTGCATTGGCGCGCACTACTTGCCTATTTCCCTTGTATTATGCGTCCAGTAGCAATGTACTGATTGAAGTATCTAGTTAAATATTACGGCCACTACGGGTTATCGGGTTTTTTTCCCAATCCTGGAACTTACACATCAAGCAGGTATGGATTCAATAATGTCAATCAAAGACGAAAACGACAGGCACGAAAAACACAGGCACGAAGAAGGCGGATGTCAATGTGGCGCGGTCAGATACCGAACGACTAACCAGCCGGCGAGGGCCATGGCGTGTCATTGCATAACCTGTCGACTACGAACAGGTTCTCCTTATGGGGTAGGGGTCTATTTTGATGAGAAAGATGTGGAGTTTCTTCAGGGAGAAATGTCTGTTTATAAATTTAACTCTGATACCAGCGATCGATGGATTCGAAATGAGTTTTGCTTACGTTGTGGCACAGCGGTAAGTTGGACTTTGGAAATGCGACCTGGGCTCAGAGCCATTGCTGGCGGTACATTCGACAATCCGGATTGGTACCCTATCCAGGCACATATTTGGACACGCTCTGCCAGGTCTGACATGTGCTATCCGGACGGTATTCCTCAACATGAGAAATCCCTTTCAGGATAACGCGATCTGTTTGTTTATTAAACATACAATTCTATCTATTGTCGCTTGTCTATATGCTCGTCTATATGGTAATTACAGGCTGATCCTAATTCCATCTCCATCTCCATCTCCATCGTTGATACGATTAACTCGCGGTTTTATATCTATCTAGATTCCATTTAATGGCGGCTATGACTTCTATAGATCAAATTATACTCGATGATAACTGGAGTGACCTGAGCAGGTTGCAAACCAAGCCGAATATCGACTTTGAAAAGATGCATGAATATCGGACTGATCGCATCAAGCGGGAGCTAATCAGGGCGAATGCAGCCATGTGTTTAATGGTTAATCCAATTAGCTTGCGTTATGCCATCAATTATCAGAATTACGCACTATTTCAGTCTCACATTCCGTCTACCTACCTGTTTTTTCCTACGGATGGTCCTGTTGTATTGCACAATGGATATGATTCTGAAATCACTGTTAGTGATATTCGCCCAGGCATACCCATCAGTTTTTTCGATGGAGGAAACGATCTGTTCAAATGGTCCCGGTGTCTTGCTGATGATGTTGTCAGTTATCTTAATGAAATCGGGACGGATAATCGTCGGGTAGCCATTGAATACGTGAATCCCACTGTTACTCAGGCATTAATGGAAAAAGGTCTGGAAGTGATAGATGGCGTTGATATTACCGAGCGGGCTCGGATAATTAAGTCAGAAGATGAAATATTGTGCATGAAATGGGCATGCGCAGTGGCGGAACATGGAGCTGGAAAAATGCGGGAAATGATGAGACCTGGCGTGACTGAATTGCAGCTATGGGGGTTGCTGAATTATGCCAATCTTGCAAATCAGGGAGGATGGCATGAGGGACATATGCTGGCCTCGGGGCCCCGTATCAACCCCTGGTTGCAAAGTGCTTCCCAGCGGGAAATTCAATCAGGAGATCTGGTTGGGTTTGATACCGATATGGTGGGGCCTCACGGATATTTTGCTGATCTCTCTCGAACTTTTCACTGTGGTCCGGCGAAACCAACTGCTCGTCAGAAACAACTGTATCGCCTTGCCAGTGATGAGGTAGATCATAATTTGAAACTGGTAAGGGCTGGGGTAAGCTTTGCAGATTTTCAAAGTCAGGCTTATTCAGTGCCGGAAGAGTTTCACCAAAACGCCTACTCATGCATCCTTCACGGAGTTGGTATGTGCGACGAGTATCCGTTTGTTAGGCCACCGTTTAGAGGAGAGTGCGTTTACGATGGAGAACTTGAAGCGGGAATGGTGATCTGCATTGAAAGTTATATGGGTGCGGTGGGCGAGCCTGATGGTGTAAAGCTGGAACAGCAGGTTTTAGTCACAGAAACCGGTTATGAGCTGATGACCCATTTTCCGTTTGAAGATGCCTTGTTGTGATTGTAACGGTCGCAGTGTGGTAGGAGAGTGAGACCAGGTTTGATGAAAACAATAGTCTAAAAGAATAAAACCCCGTCAGCAAGCCCCGTCTACAATGGACGGGGCTTTTGGTTTGATCCGTTTAATCTAAACAATACATCAGTTCAAATGATAGATCTCTGGGTAGATCCGTGAATATACGTGAATACGGAATCAGGTGATTTTATTACTGATCACCTTTTTTTCTTAATCCATCCCGATACAGGGCTTTGATCAAAGCGATACCCATGAGTACCATCATGAATGAAAAAGGCACAGCGCCAACGATCATGGCCGCCTGAATCGCATTTAAACCCCCAGCGATCAACAAGGAAGCAATCACAGCGGTTAGAATCAAACCCCAGATGATGATATGGGCTTTACCCTTTGCTCCTGCTTCACCTCCTGCATTAATCGTATTAACAACCAGAACCGCAGAGTCTGCAGACGTAACGAGGTAGGTAAGCAGCAGGATAACGATGAGAACTGACATAACGGTTGCTAGTCCCTGACTCAACATAATATTGATAACTTCATATAATTGAGCAGTGAGGCTCTTGGCATAAATTTTCCCCTCCGCAACACCACTTAATTCAAGATCAATGGCGGTGCCACCGAGTAGAGTGAACCATAGAAAACACATCAGTGACGGGGCGAGAATTGCGCCAATAACAAACTCTCTAATCGTACGATTTTTAGAAATTCGAGCAAGGAAAATACTCACGAAAGGAGCAAATGCGATCCACCATGCCCAATAAAAGATGGACCACCACCCCTGCCATTCACCTGGACTCCCTGGGCCATCAGCGGGGAATACAGTAAACGTCAAAGCAGGTAGATGCATGACGTAATTGATCAGGCCTTTTCCCAGTATTTGCATCGCCAGGGCGGTGGCGCCAAAAATGATAAAAAAGGTTAAAAGACCAAAAGATAAAACCATGTTCAGGTTACTTAGCCATTTTATTCCCTTTCCAACACCAGACAGTGCAGATAAGGTAGAACAAATCATCACCACCCCAAGAGCAAGAAGCAGTGCGGCAAGTAGGTTCCCCATTAGCGACTAACCACTGGGCTCCTGTGATGTTGTATAAACCCGAAGCAAAAGAAGCGAGGCCTAACCCAATGGTTTGGGATATTCCAAGGATCGTCGCCACCACAGCGGTAATATCGACAATGTGGCCAAGTGGTCCTTCAAGGCGGTGCCCAAAAAGAGGAGCTAGTGTGGATCGGATGGTTAGCGGAAGCCCTCGAGAATAACTAAAGAAAGCCAACGAAATACCAACTAACGCATAACAGGCCCATGCACCGAGGCCCCAGTGCAAAAAGGCGTATTTATAAACCGAGTCAATGGCAGATTCAGTCTTTGGTACTACCAGGTTATCAATAGCCTGTATCGTTCCTGCCGCTACCTGGGTGTTGTATTCAGCCCAAATATCGGCTCCCTCTGATATCGCGATATTTGCAGCACCAAGAGCTGATCGAATTGCTTCGGCACTCATTCTGATATCCGGGTTATCAGCGATATGCCACATGGGTTCCCCGGTCGCATAACCTAACATACCAATTCCAATGCCCGCGCCGAACATCATGGAGAACCATGAAAAATTCGAAAACTCGGGTTCTCCGTCGTCGTTTCCAAGCTTTGTTTTCCCCCATCCTGGGTATAAGGATATTATCGATGTAGAACGCGACGCTCCAGGTATAGTAGTAGTTGAGATGGGCGAAGGACCAG
>JAALKB010000233.1 GCA_011088265.1 Gammaproteobacteria bacterium | reverse complement strand
AATTGGTGTGCTGTCTCGGTGTGTCAAAATGAATAAATACGTCGCTAACAAAACTACCCGCTCCCTGTTTACTGTAAATATAACCCTCTGATGCAAGCTGTTCATAACACTGTACAACCACATTACGGGATAAGGAAAGTGATTTTGCTAGTTCTCTGGATGCGGGAAGTTGATCACCACTTGCCAGGGCACCACTGAGGATATCCTGTTGTATCGCACGATACAGTTGAAGATAAAGGGGCCCCTGACCACTTAGCTTAAGCATGGGATTAGCTGTCAAATAGAATTGGATCTTTATTTTAGTAAATTTTTACAAATAATAAGTATCAATTTCAAGCCATATGATTAGAAATTCTAGTTTCCACAGTAATTCTCTTTCCAACTTCGACCAATAATCTTACCTGCAGAACTGTTATCGACCTAACCGGGACCAGGACTTCAGGGTTTATGAAATAGTTTCATAAATTGAGTTTTCAGAGATTCAAGCTAATCACCTATTTGCTTAACTATTTCGTGAGTGTTCATTTGATAATTTGGCGTTTTTGGCATGTATTGGTCTGCTGCCTAAAAATAGAACTGGACCTTTATTCAAAACCAGGACCATTGATAATGGCTAGGGGATAGGTTGCCATTCTTTAACATCCGGAAGAGTATCACCATGCATCCCGGCGCCGTGCATTGTTAGTTGCAACCCTGATAGGAAAAAATCTGTATTTGACTACCGATACTGTGCAGAAAAAATTTGAAATATAAAATAAACTTTAAAAATCATGTACTTGCCGAAATACTTTAAAAAAGAAGATTTAAATCAAATTAGTAAGATTATCGAGCGCAATGGCTTCGGGGTTTTGATATCCACAGTGAATAACGAACCTTTTGCGACCCATCTTCCAATGTTTCTTGAACGCAGGGATGAAAATGGCGAATCAAAACTGTTTCTATATGGACATGTTGCAAAGGCGAACGAACACTGGAGGTATTGGAAACAGAATCATGATCGATCCCAGCGTTCGCTGGCGATCTTTCAGGGGGCACATTCCTATGTTTCCCCGACCTGGTATGAAAATGGTGGTGTTCCAACCTGGAATTATGCCGCTGTGCATTTATACGGAACACTCTGTGTGGTTGATGACCCTGAAGAGCTCAGAGAACTCGTTATCAAATTGAGTGACCAATATGAGCGAAATCGAACTGACCCTTGGATTCCAGACTTTCCATCGGAGATGCTTAATGCGATTGTAGGGTTTTCCATGTGCGTGGATGACATTCAGGGAAAATACAAACTCAGCCAGAACAAAACTGAAACCGATCGTAATCAGGTCCGCCAGGCGTTGGAGAGATCAATGTCTGAGAATGATCAGATGATGGCTAAAATGATGCGAGATGAAAGTGAAAAGCAGGGTGAGTAAAGCTTGAGATTCGAGTAAAACCCAGAAACCGGGAAAACCTTTCTAGCCAGGTTTGGCTGATTGAGAATGTAAACCAGCCCGCTACAGGCTAGATACTCTGTGGATCCATGGAACTGGAGTTTCCTTTTTCTGCCCTTAATTATTCCAGATTCCTGTCAACGGATTTCACATTCGGCCAGGGAAATTGGGCTTGAGCCTAACACAATTTTCAATAAGAATTATTTATCATAATTAAAACAAAAAGCTTAACTATTTGTTTTCTGGGAGGCGGGTCTATTATTTCTCTTCAAATTTGAAACATTAGCCCTTTTGGCAAGGTTGCGCGGGCGGTACTTAGGGCTTAGAGTTACTGGATATCCAGAATTTATCTACTTGGGGAAAACATGTCACAAGAAAAAGTTTATCCTGTTGCAGAAGACGTTGCGAACAGGGCGTTAATCACTGACGAGCAGTATCAGGAAATGTACCGGCAATCTATTGAAGAACCGGAGAGTTTTTGGGCGGAGCAGGCCAATGAGTTTTTGGACTGGTTCAAACCCTGGGATTCGGTTATGGAGGTCGATTATCACAAAGCTGATATCAACTGGTTTCAGGGAGCAAAACTCAATGTATCCTATAATTGTATCGACCGGCATTTAGCCAACCTCGGTAATCAGGTTGCTATTATTTGGGAAGGAGATGATCCAGACACTGATAAATCAATTAGTTATAATGAACTTTTCACGTTAGTTTGTAAGTTTGCAAACGTATTAAAATCTCGAGGAGTAAAAAAGGGAGACCGGGTCTCTATCTATATGCCCATGATTCCCGAAGCCGCTATCGCCATGCTGGGTTGCGCCCGCATTGGTGCGGTACATTCCATTGTTTTCGGTGGTTTTTCCCCGGATGCATTACGGGATCGGATCCTTGATTCAGATTGCCAGGTCGTTATTACCGCTGACGAAGGTCCAAGAGGAGGTAAAAACGTACCACTTAAAGCAAATGTCGAAAAAGCACTGGAAGGCTGCCCCAATGTTCATACCACCGTTGTTGTCAAACGCACAGGAAATCCAGTAGCTAGCGACGAGAATCGGGATGTGTGGTATCACGAAGCCATGGAAAACGCCTCCCCAGAATGTCCACCAGAAGAAATGGATGCGGAAGATCCGTTGTTCATACTGTATACCTCAGGCTCTACCGGCAAACCTAAAGGAGTACTTCATACTACTGGCGGATATCAATTGTATGCGGCGATGACCCATAAATATGTTTTCGATTATCACGACGGAGACATTTATTGGTGTACTGCGGACGTTGGCTGGATTACCGGTCATACGTATATCGTCTATGGGCCGTTGGCAAATGGTGCAACTACCATGATGTTTGAAGGGGTTCCAACCTATCCGGATGCCGGTCGTTTCTGGCAGGTAGTAGATAAGCACCAGGTGAATATCTTCTACACCGCTCCTACTGCATTAAGGGCATTAATGGCTCAGGGCAATGATCCTGTCAATCAAACCAGCCGCGATAGCTTACGCCTGCTAGGCACCGTTGGTGAGCCAATTAATCCTGAAGCCTGGGAGTGGTATCACAATGTTATTGGGGAAGGAAAATGTCCAATTGTTGATACCTGGTGGCAAACAGAGACCGGTGGGATTGCCATAACGCCGTTACCAGGTGCAACGGCATTAAAGCCCGGATCTGCAACCCGTCCATTTTTTGGTGTTCAACCCGCTTTGATGGATGCCGATGGCAAGGAAATGGAAGGGGCTACTGCTGGAAATCTGGTTATTAAGACTTCATGGCCGGGGCAGATGAGAACGGTTTACGGAGACCATGATCGATTTATTGAAACCTATTTTAAAACCTATCCGGGTTATTACACCACTGGTGATGGAGCACGACGGGACGAAGATGGATATTACTGGATCACGGGCCGTGTGGATGACGTTATCAACGTTTCAGGCCACCGTATGGGTACTGCTGAAGTTGAAAGTGCTCTGGTATTGCATGAAAAAGTTGCTGAAGCCGCAGTGGTTGGATTTCCCCATGAAATCAAGGGGCAGGGTATTTACGCTTATGTCACCCTGATGGTCGGTATTGATCCGAGTGATGAACTCAAAGTCGAGTTATTTAATCTGGTAAGAAAAGAGATTGGCCCTATAGCCAAACCAGATGTTATCCAGTGGGCTCCAGGATTACCCAAGACTCGTTCGGGCAAAATTATGCGTAGAATTCTGCGAAAAATTGCCGAAAATGAGCTTGAGAATCTGGGAGATACCAGCACTCTGGCCGATCCATCGGTTGTTGACAACCTCATTGAAAATCGAGAAAATTAGTTTAACTCATTAAAAAGAAAGGTTATTTTAGTTTTAATCAAAATAACCTTTCTTCTTTTTAGCTGTTATCGGGGCTTGAAGTCCAACGGAACGAAAACGTACGCTCGAAAATGTATGCAAAGGAATTAGCGTTTTATCAAGAATAACAACAATCCCACTAATCACCCACTAATCAAATCTCATTGTAGCTTTAACATCCCGAAAATTCCTTCCGGAAGAATTCGATAATCTCCTGGCCGAATGAAACATGAAACTCCGTACGATCAAATTCTTCAGAATCGCTCGCAATTTCTGGATATCTAGCAGCAATTGATTCGGGGAAGGGAGAAATGAAAGAATAGTGGTGTGCACCCTTTACTAGTTTTAGCGCGGGGTTGGGAAAATCTGGAAGGTTTCTTAAAATATCAACAACACGACCAACATGATATTTAGCACTAAGCACATTCTCTTTTTCTGGCCTATAAAAAAGAATGCTTATGGGTGGCATAGACTCAATTGCAGAGTCGGGAAAAGGAACTGCCACTGGGTCAGCAACCACTGCTGTGCATATTCGACTATCTCTTAAGTTAATGGGTAAATCTGTGTACTCATTTGTATCAATACTTCCATCATAGTCGCAAAAAGGATCATCGTTTTCATGTAAAGCGCAGTGTTCAATTACATGCGATAAGCTAGGTTTTGCGCCTAAAGTAGCTAAAGCGGTATAACCTCCAATAGAAAAACCAAAAATACCAATCTTTTGTTCATCGATGCTTTTACTCCAAGACTCATCGCCGACAAAAAAATCAATAACGGCTGTGACCTGTCTCGGCCTACCCTCCCAAACTATTCTCTTTCCTGATCCACTGTAATTTTGGTAATTGTCTCTGGGGTGCCTGGGCGCAGCTACAACATATCCAGATTTTGCTAATACGATAGCAATGTCCCGATGGCCAAGATCAGACCCTCTGGTGCCATGAGATAAAACAACTAATCCAAACTGACCGTGGGCAAGTGATGCATTTCTTGTTCCTGGGAATTCAAAAGGACCCAATTCAACAACCTCATTTTTTTGATCGCTTGGATACCAAATTGACACTACCATATTGCCGCCCATTGGGTCGTCTATTGTCACTCGACTAAACCCAACACCAATTGATGAGTCGGCCCAACAAACAGTTGGTAGTAAAAGGAACAAGACACAGAAAATAGTTGTTTTCATCTCTTAATTAAATTGTTTGACTGTTTGGTTACCCATAGACTTTGGTCTGCCCCCGAGTCACCGTCATTTTCTCGCTGCCACCAGTCTTGCCTTGGTATTTTCTACAATCAGTTCTCTTTGGAATTAGTCAAACGCCGTTCACCAAAACGGTTGATTGGTCACTGATTGAAATGCATTTCATGGATACGATGCAAGTCGTCTTATCTATTCAGGCAGGGATAGTGCTGCCCCCCATGTTGCTGCGTAAACTCAATAGTAATAACTCGCGCAACAAATTGTATCGAACGTTTCGCGAACTGGATCGGGTAATAAGTACACTGTTCCTGCTTCAATACATATCAGAATCTAAGCTCCGTTGGAATTGATTACGGTGCCGATAAGCTGGGATGTGTCCTACTTTTACATATATGGTTCTCTGTTCATCGTCAAATAAGTATGGCAAATAAATCTGTCTTTTTTTGCTGAACATAAAAAAGTAAGTAGAATGG
>JAALKB010000232.1 GCA_011088265.1 Gammaproteobacteria bacterium | reverse complement strand
CTACTTAAAACAAAGTAGTCAAACTAAGAAAGGCAAAGCAGGAGAGAGATGACAGATAAAAACGAATAGCAATACTTAAGGAAAGTTTTTTATTTGGATTTTATCTCCAGGGAAGAGCTTTTTGCTGTCAGGCTTGCCGATTAGGCGAGCCTGCTTGTTTAACTACCTGTGTTTCTCTGACCATAGCGAGTAGCATTATTTATAGGCATTTATAGATAGTTCTCTCCTGTCATTTTAGCGGCCCGTTTTTTCCTATTTTGGCTTTTCTGGGTTAGTTTTATATCAGTTGCGCTAGCCTTTAATTCGCTAGCCTTACTATTTATGTTGTCTATTATGCCAACGTCGAATTACCATCATCCTCCAAACCACCCGTGAAAGGGCATATCCCGATCCTGCGATAGATGAGCCAAAGATGAGACATCCCAGCCACAGAGAGATCAATTGATCCGACATCGAAGTGGAAGTGATCTGGTCAAGGGAAATTGTTTCGTTCCCCAGGATCATCGAGCCAAATAAATACGGAGGGGTATATATTAATACCCATGTGAAAGGATTGGATATCCACACTAAAACAATTGCAAGAGGCAAATACCCCCTAAACAGCCACGCTAGAAAAGACGCCAGTAACATCTCAAAAGGAATCGGCATATAGGCTGAAAATAGACCGATGGCGGCGGCGGAAGAAATGCTCTTTCGGTTAATTTTCCAAAGATCCGGATTGTTCAGACTGCTACCCAGGATCCTGAGGGGCTTCAGGTTTTTTATTTTTTTTGGGGAAGGGAGGTACTTCCTAATGAGTGCTTTGGACATCCAATGAAGAATAGGTAGTAAATACTAAGTAAGCCAGCGAGTGCTTGGAATTATGCGGCAATACGATAAACAGTGGAAGTCTCCAGGGCTTTTCTTGCTAGTAGTAAGTCTTGGCATCATAGGTCATCGCCTTTCCAGTGTCTTGCTCCCAATACAATATCTCCTGATTTTTTGTCTTCTGGCATTTTTTTTGTCCCGTTGGAACCGTCTATTAATACCCGCAACCTGGCTGATTTTCGGATTTTTCTGGGCTAGTTTATTTGCTACTAATCTTTTGAACAAAAGCCTCCCAAAGGAGCTTGAAAAAAAGGATCTAACGATTACTGGCACCGTGGTCAGCATACCGATCCACACCACCCATTACACACGCTTCGATTTCCTTGTTGAGAACCTTTCCTATCAGGGAGTGGCCTATCCATCTCCAGGGAAAGTCAGGCTAAAAGTCTATGATGAGCAAAAGGATGTAAAGATTGCTGAGAATTGGGAATTTGTTGTTCGCTTAAAGCGACCACATGGGTATCAAAACCCCGGAAGTAAATTCAATTACGAAACCTATTTATTCGCCCATCGTATTCGGGGAACAGGATATGTTAGAAAAGAACCTTCTGGCAAAAAATTGCCAAAAACACGGAACTCGTACGTGTCTGTGTTCAGGCAAGAGGCGTTTAGTTTCATTCAGGACCACCTCAGTGATGCCCCTCATTCTGGGATACTAACTGCCCTATTAGTTGGTATACGAAGCGCGATGAAGGATCACCATTGGCAGATACTGCAAAATACGGGCACGATTCATCTGGTAGCTATTTCAGGACTTCACGTTGGTTTGGTGTTTGCGTTGGTGTCATGGGTAACCAGCAGAGTTTGGCGACTTTCTGGATACTGTCAGGGAAGGATGCCGGCCAATTCGTGGGGCGTTATTTTGGGTTTTTTAGCGGCTTTTTTGTATGCACTAATGGCAGGAATGACCATTCCAACCAGGCGAGCAATAACTATGCTTGGGGTTTTTGTATTGGCTGTGCTAAGCCACCGACGCCTGTCAACTTATGAAACGATGATTCTCATGCTCACAGGGGTTCTGCTGGTCGATCCCCTATCACCTTTGTCAGGTAGCTTCTGGTTATCTTTTGGTGCCGTTTTCGCGATCGTCCTATGCTCGTCTAAGATGCGTGAAGTGAAAATCCAGGGTCTGGCCGGTAAGGTATTACGACAGGCACTAAACTGGAGTAGGGTTCAGCTAGGCATTTTTATGGGAATGATGCCTTTGCTCCTTCTAATGTTTAGTCAGGTATCCCTGGTAGCTCCTATTGCAAATCTGATTGCTGTTCCAGTTGTTGGAGCGTTAGTCGTACCATTCGCGTTACTTGGGCTAACCGCGTTTGGTTTTGGTCTTGAATACATCGCTTTGCAGTTCTTTGAGTTTTCGTTATGGATTTTGTCAATTTTATGGCCTGCTTTGCAATGGATGAGTAGCATTGATGGCGCAGTCTGGCAGTTTTCTGAGAAGCCAGTTGTCGTTTTTGTTTGTGCATTCGTTGGCGTCGGTTGGCTATTCCTTCCTTCGGTTTTCTTACCCAGATGGTTAGGTGTCTTTTGGGTTCTGCCCATATTTTCTATCCAACCTTCCCGGCTTAACCAACAAGAGTTTCGGTATACGATGCTTGAAGTGGGACACGGGCTTGCTAGTGTCATTGAGACCAAAAATCATGTGCTCGTTTATGACACTGGTCCTGGTTTTAGCGGAGGTATGAATGCGGGAGAGAGTGTTGTTAATCCTTTTCTTATTAGTCGAGGGATAATGGGCGTCGATAAGATCATTCTTAGCCATGATCACAACGACCATGTCGGTGGATATGATGCAATCAAGGCGCGGTTTGTTCCCTTACAAACATTAGCAGGGGTGCCTGCGGCAACCAGGAGCTCGCTCCCATGTTACCAGGGGCAAAGCTGGAGCTGGGATGGAGTAGCATTTGAAGTTTTATGGCCCCCGAAAGGTGGGCAATATGAAAAGAACAACGCATCATGTGTCTTGCGGGTAAGTTCAGTGAACGGATCTCTTTTACTAACAGGTGACATTGAAAAAGAGGCGGAGAGGAAACTGGTCATGGAACAGTCAAAAAAGCTACAAAGTGACATACTCCAGGTTCCCCATCAGGGAAGTAAAACGTCATCCACCGAAGCATTTTTGAATGCTGTAGACCCAGATCTGGCCCTATTGAGTACAGGATAGAATCGGTTCAATCATCCCCATGACGTAGTATCAGAGCGTTATATGAAACGGGAAATTCCGATGTTCAATACGGCCTATAAAGGAGCGATTACTGTGTTGTTTGCAGAACAACGGGGAGTATATTGGCATCGTGAGCAGCTTGTGGGTTACTGGTTCTTCGAAAACTGATTACACTGAATCTACTTACTGGTCTTTTTGAGTATGGAAAACTGCGGAGCCTGATATTTGAGAGAAGGAATACCCCCTCAAGGGAGCTTTACGAGTCAGCATGATCAGTCGTATCAGTCGTATCAGTGGGTCGCGAATGATATACTCGTTGTTATAAAAAACAATTCATCTTTTAGTAGAAAGTATGCTTAATATTTTGGTGACGGGCGGGGCAGGGTACATTGGATCCCATACTTCATTGCGTTTATTGGAAGCTGGAAACAATATTGTGGTACTCGACAATCTTTATTCCGGATATCGATGGGCGGTACCGAAAGAGGCTGTTTTTTATGAGGGTGATATTCACAACAGAGCTCTTGTCGCAGATATCATTAACAAACATGACATCACGGCGGTAGTCCATTTCGCCGGATATATTGTTGTTCCTGAATCTGTTTCTAATCCTTCAAAATATTATCAAAACAACGTTATTAGTTCTTTCGAGCTAATCGATATCTGTATCCAGCAGGGCGTTAAACATTTTGTTTTTTCATCCAGTGCGGCAGTTTATGGTATACCGTCAACGACGACAGTGGACGAGACGGTCGAACCGAACCCAATTAATCCGTATGGCAGATCAAAACTGATCACCGAATGGACACTACAGGATTTGGGTTTTGCCGCTGGAGATGAGTTTGAGTTTGTGGCATTGAGATACTTCAATGTGGCTGGGGCATATAATGGTGGAATGCTTGGTCAGGCAACACCTGAAGCAACTCATCTGATTAAAGTTGCTTGTGAGGCCGCTTGTGGTAAACGTGACGGTATGGCGATCTTTGGCACCGATTACGACACATCAGATGGGACCTGTGTTCGGGATTATATCCACGTGGAGGATCTGGCGGAGGCACACCTTGATACTTTGGATTATCTATCTGAAGGGGGACAATCCACCATTGTAAATTGTGGATATGGTCGAGGTTTTAGTGTGAAGGAAGTCGTAAAAACTGTTAAAGAAGTAAGTGGTAGTGATTTTTCCGTATCCATGGAAACCCGGCGCCCCGGAGACCCCCCGCAATTGATCGCTGATAATTCAAAGATTAAAAAGGTGTTTAATTGGCAGGCCAGATTTGACGATCTCGAAACGATATGTCGTACGGCCTATGAATGGGAAAAAAATCTTACCTGAAAGCATTCAGTGGATGTCGTAATAAATCTCGGTGTAATCAGTCTGTCCCACTATAAAGAACAAACGATGCAGGGAATATTATTTAATGACCGACCTTGAACCGGATTTCGTAAACCGCTTATGGCGTAAGGATGTTTCGTTGTGGGATGCCTTGCCCAACCAGTATGACACGATTGCGAACCGTTTGGGTTGGCTCGACGCTGATAGATGGATGCTAGACAATGTTACGGAAATAAATGATTGGATTGCGGAAGTGGTTCAGCTTCCCTGGTTAGAACGGATTCTTCTGCTGGGAATGGGGGGGTCTAGTATGGCCCCAGAAGTATTTGCTTCGATGTTTCCGCGGATATCTGGATATCCCTTTCTGCAAGTAGTCGACACAACATCTCCTGAACAAATCAGAAAAGCAGAAGGGGATCTGTCACGCACTTTGGTTATTGTGTCGAGCAAGTCAGGTAGTACCAGAGAGACGGATGATCTGTGTTCCTATTTTTTTGCCAGAATGGGTGAATGTGTTGATTTTCCTGAAAATCATTTCGTCGCGATCACCGATTCGGGTTCAAAATTACATGAAAAGGCGAAGCATGCGAACTTCAGAAAGATCTTTGTTAACCCATCGGATATAGGTGGACGTTATTCCGCTCTTAGTTATTTTGGCTTGATTCCAGCCGGGTTGATTGGAGTTGATATTCAACGTTTGTCTGATAGAGTCTCGGCATTCTGCCAGGAAATAAAACACTCAGGAGTTTCAGCTTCAGAGCATCTTCATGATGCGATTAGGCTAGGCATGGTAATGGGAAATGCAGCGGTGCAAGGCCATATTCTGATGACCTTGCGGATGGATCATGTTCTCAGTCCATTGTTTGTCTGGATAGAGCAATTGATTGCTGAGAGTACAGGGAAAATGGAAAGGGGAATTGTATCGGTGTTCGAGGAAAATGATTCAACATCCAAACTACCTGAAAGTCTAACCAGGAGAGATGGGATGTCCATCCACATGGGAATGCGGAAAAGTCAGAAATGGAACATTTCGTGTTCGTTGAAAGATGTGACCGCA
>JAALKB010000231.1 GCA_011088265.1 Gammaproteobacteria bacterium | reverse complement strand
GGGTTATGGCGAGCCGACCTTGGCGGCGTAGTACCCAGGCTGTCACAGTGTGTTTGGTTGCCATGATGACTGTGAACCGTCTGCAGATCTTAGCTATGAGGTTTATGGTTGGTACAGTAGTAAAGATCATGATGTGCTAACGCAACTTGAAAAGATCGAAAGTCTGCGTAAAGAAACTGACTTAAAGAAACACCTGAATTGGAAGTGGACTGGTGAAAAGCCGTCTCAAAGCCTGTATGTCGGGCAATTGAATATCAAAATCGCAACGGCTTCACTACCCGTGCCGAGTAGTCAGGTCGATACTGTCGTTGGTCATACGCCTTTGCAGGCGTTGTGTGCGTTATTAGCGCACAACGCAGGGGGCGCAGACAAGCATCTTGAACAAAAGCTGGAAGCCGTCGATTGGGGAGTAAACCAACAGGGAAGTCATGACGATGAAGCACGTTTTGCTGAGGAGCGCCATAATCGAGGGTTTGCGGCAGAACACGGTTCCAACCAATGGATAATCGATAACCTGAGTGCAGATGCGAAAACCTCGTCTGTTTCCCTGCCCCCGAATGTTCAGGACGATCTGTATAAACTCAACCAACTACAGCAGCAATACGATGCCAACCAATGGGCAATTACGTCGGATCGACAGCAACTGTTTGCGGATTGGTATAAATATATGTTGAGTAAATATCCGCCGCCAGAAGTTGTCAATAAATACCCGGATGTGGACTTACTCAAATATTTTATTGAAGCCCAGTTTCTCAGTACCGATAAAGTCGAGTCCCTTGAGCACAGGATTAAGCAAAACGGCAGGCTCGTAATCAAGCGAGATGAAGCGACCGGTAGTTTTGATGGGGCCAAAGATGGGACTGGGGGCAGTAATACGATAGCGACTGCAATCATCAAACAAGCCGTTCATTTGCAAACCACGCTAAGAACCCATCGCAGTAAACACGTAGATCTAAAACTCAGATTAAATCCCGGTCCACGTTTTTGGCAACCCCACGAGCCCGTGGTATTAATGAGTGGTAAGGGATTGGGTGGGAATAAGCAGGCGATCAATGGGACATTAGAATGTTTCGTTTTGCAAACAACAAAATCGTTGAATCAGGTTTTTGCAGGCGAGGAACGTAAAAATCTGATGACTAGGATTCGCGGGAAATTACGTAACCAGCATGGTACTCCGGCGGTTGCTGATTGGAAACGGCAGAGTTGGCAACCGTTAATGCTGGAATGGGAGGTAGAGTTATATCCGGTCGATCACAACAGTAACCTGCATCAGGAATCACGTGTCTATGTAACCGATTATATAAGGCAACACTATCAGGTGATTGAAAATCAACCCGACCTGAAGCTTAAACAGAATGCCAAACCAAAAATCAGCAAGGCGGCAAATATCTATTCTGGGCGCAGTCTCCTATCCCCCGGTGCCAATATGGCTAAAAACCTCCAGGATCAAATCAGGCTTCTGGGTAATGACAATGTTGTTGATAATCAAACCATAAAAGCGATTCAACAAAATCTGAGAGGGTTGTCCCTGCTTTGCCAGAGCCTGAGCGGGTTCAATGACGCCTTGTTGATGCATCAGCAGGTTTTGCAGTTACCGATTACGGATCCCTTAGGTTTTGAAGCCTATCGGGAATTCACCCACAAAGTGGCAGCGGCGATTGCCGGGCAAGGCGGTTATGCACCATTACCCTGGAATGATTTTAATCCGATCCGCTCTGGTGCGTTGCATTTTAGGAAACTGCGTTTGCTTGACGGATTCGGCCGAGTGAAAGACGTTGACCTGGGAATGCATTCGTTAGTGAAGACAGATTATTTTAAGCCACCTGCGTCGGCCAACCTATCTACCAGCTTCAAAACCAATAGTGTCTGGCTGCATCCCCGTATCACCCAACCAGCGCAATTACATTTCCGTTGGTTATCGGCCGAGGGCAGAGACAAACAACGAGAACTACAGCAATATCCGGGTGCTACTATGGTTTGTGGCTGGCTACTGCCGGATAATCTAAATAAGGGCCTATTCTTCTACGACAGGAAAGGCAAGGCGCTGGGCGAACTAGACGAGAAGGCTGAGTGGACGCCTTCACCGATGGATGCAGCGGCGCCAAAGCACGTCGATAAAATTCTTGACCCCGACGTCAAACGGTTGGTCAAATTCATCCAAAGCTCCGTCCTCAATGAGGATAACTTCATGTCCCTGTGGTTGAAGACTCTAGAGACTTCCCTTGATCAGATCCATCCAGCCGCCACAGAACAAAGCCGCAATCTTAGTTTACTCATCGGTCGGCCATTAGCTTTGGTGCGTGCCTCCCTGCAATTCGAACTCAAAGGCAAGCCCGCAGTGAATCAAAGTTGGGATGCGTTTCATATGGATATCAATCGCGACGCAAAGACCCACAAGGGCCTGAAAGTATTCCAGCGTGAACACGATAACTTTACCCAGGTTAAACTGCCGGTACGGATTGGTGAACACAACCAGCTGGAAGATGGCGTACTGGGCTATTTTCTGGAAGATGGGCAACAAAACTATCAAGAGGGGTGTTTCCATTCCGTGCAAAGCCATCAAGTCAAGTCAGCACACATTAAACATCATAAGACAGACCCTCTATGGCTGAGCTTGGCTGAAGGCCCAGTGAACCTAACCTTACTGATGGACCCACATGGTTGCGCTCATGCCACCTCAGGCGTACTACCCACAAAAACCATCAGCATTCCCCCCGCTCAATATCAGCAGGCCCTTGAAAATCTACAGATCTATTTCCGCACAACTCCCCTGATCACCCCCGGTAACTCCATTACTCGCGGTAAGAGAAATACAAATGAAATGCAGCTTTCGGTGCCCCAGGAGCCTGGCTATGAATGGAATTGGCTGGAAAAAACTGGGTATGGTCACAGTAAGCGTATTAGCAAGTTTAAAGACTTCAATGCGGATGCTAACTTTTATTCTGACCTGCAGATTCGAGGGGGATGGGTGCAGTTGAAGCCTGAAAAACAGAAAAAATAGCCGATGTTTAGATTTGCTGATGCTAGAGGCCAACTTACGACATTCAGAGCAACCAACCGATGTAGAGTGTATTACACAATACTCTTATCAGCATGGATTTACTTTTAAAAGTTAACTTCAAAAGAAAAACAACCCAGAGAGACAATCGGAGCGTATCATAATGAGTAACACCCCATCCCAAAGCTTTATCAGCGACGCCCATCCTCTTAGTTTCACCTTTCTTAACAAGGGTGACCAGCCAACCCTTTATCTTTTGTCGGATCAAAAGGCTCCTCAGGCCAATCAGATGTTCTTCAGTTTGACCAATGAGTCAAAGGCGCAGGTGCATTTTCCCACCGCGACGGGCGAGCCTTCATCGACAAACTATCATGTCGTCCTCAGATTCCGCCCTGGTATTCTTACCGAGATCGACCATATCAAGCTGAAAGAAGATACTCACTGGAAACTGAAAGTTGTTGAAGACAAAGGCACAGAAAAGGGTGTGGTCAGTTTGTATCTTTTAAGTAAGGCTGAATTAAAGATCGAGAAGAGCAAAACTCTGAAGACCGCCTTTACCGGCCTGAGCGCGGAAAAGCTAGGTGGTATGCGTAGTACTCGGGTGGAGATGGTTTATCGGCATCTGATAATGGCCAATAAGAAGGCTGAGAAACTGACCGGTGTAAGAGAACAAACCTTGTCTATTGTGAGTCATTTAGGGCGGGAGCATATTCCGTTGGAGTTGGAGACAGTGCGGATTCCTAGTGTTGTTAATGATGGAAAGACGGAGAATAGTATTACTTTGAGGATTAAGAATGTTGGTGAGGAGACCATACACTTTGGTGAGCATCCAGAATTTAGTATTCGAATAAACGAAGGAGCGGGTTTATCAGACTTGACGACGCATGATCGCGTAAGGAATATCAAAATTGCCCCGCCACTTTACGCTCCATCACAAGGTGAATGGGATGAAATCATAGAAAAAGGATCGGATTTTGCAATTTATTCTAATGAGGCTAAAGGTTACTTTTTTAGGTCGGAAGATGCTACCTACTGGCATGAAATTGTTGTATTCCCTAATAGTACAAAAATGTCGTGGTTTAAAGCTGTAAGGAATCATACTACGTTGAAAGAGAAATCTGGTCATGTGCTTTTTACCACCGATAACAAGTTGATGTGTACAGACTGGGATGCAGGTGATTATCGATTGTATGCATGGGAGGGCGGGGTAACAAAAGAAAAGAGCTGCAAATATATAGCAAAAGAAAACCTGGTTTCCCAGGATAACTGTTTTAAATTGAAACTGGACGGTAATGTAAGTCCTTTGGGGGTATATTCTGATCATTCAATTGCTCCTATGTCGCCTACCGTCAAAACTGCGCGCATAATCAGTTTCGACGGTAACTATGAAAAACTTCGCCTTGTCAAGAAAAGTGATGTTTGGGTGAAAGAAACTCCTTTTAGCTTCGATCAGCAGGGAAAGTATTTTCTGTCTAAAATTGTCTTTAGTAAGAAAGTAACAAGAATTAACCCAGGTGAGTCGATTACTTTTAACGTTGAAAATATTATTACCAATTCAGCGTTGGGTCAGACACCAATAACCATCCACTACAAAAACATTCCCGGTTTCTGGGATGGTCACTTAAGTTGTGCTATTGAAAAAAGCCGTTTGCTGAATACGGAAAGAGGCATTGAGGTCAAAGGCGTTGGTCATTTTGATGGTATCAAAGGCAAGCATCTTGATGAGACGGGTGAGGGGGTTAAGATAGAGACGGATGATGTTGTTGTGGGTAAGGGTGGGGGTGAGGTGGTTATTAAGGATAAGGATGTTAAGCTTACCGCTGACAAGGTTGAATTGGAGGCTGATCATGTCAGTATAGGTAAGTCGGAAAGTTCGAAAATCTCGTTCAAAGGAGAGAATGATCTTCTACCAGTCGGAACGATTATTATGTGGCATCCCCCGGAGGGAACGACTAACCCCCCCTTTAGGTTGGGTTTTGTGTAATGGAAAGAATGGCACACCAAATTTAACCCAGCGGTTCATTGTAGGTGCAGATCCCGATTCTGGGGGTTACAAACGCGGAAATAAAGGAGGGAAGGACAGCATTACGATTAGCGTTGAGAATATGCCAAAGCATACGCACGATATAGAATACAGTGGTCACCACGGCCATGATTTAGATGTTGGCCCTTTAGACAAAAAGACTCAATTTGGAAACTTTTATGAAACAAAGGTAGGCTGGGATGGGAATTCATATGAAGGGGTTTTTAGTTTATATGAACAAGCTAAAAGCGGACAGTCCGATCCTAATGCCAAACGAATAGATATCGCCGGGAATGGTGATCATAAGCATGTAGCGAGTAACATGGGCAATTCAAAATCCATTCGTCATTTACCGCCTTATTATGCTTTGTGCTTTATTATGAAGAAAGAATTATGAGTGATTTTGATTTAATCTCTTAGGGTTTAATTCCCCGCTCCTTGGGGCGTAAGATGTATGGGTG